>NZ_JBCGDO010000028.1:0-26936 GCF_038739835.1 Flavobacterium aureirubrum | reverse complement strand
TTATAATAATGTATTTTTGATTTAATCGTGTAAATATGTCAACCCAACCAACTGTTGTTATAGTTATAAAAAAAGCTTCTTCTGTAGTTGTAGCTTTGTATTTTGTTGACATTTGTTTTTACTTTTCGCAAAAATAATAAAAAAACTACAAAAATGATATTTGTAGTTTTTCAAATTGTTGTGGGCACGGATTATAAATCCGCGCTATCGGGTTTATAAATCCGCGCTATCGGGTTTACAGTTTTAATCTTCAGTATTACCAAACTTATCTTTTTTAATAGCTTGGTACATTTTTTGGGCTTCTACATTTAATTGCATATTTAATCTAGGATCTGTTAAAAAATCATACGATTTCTTTAAATCAAAATATTGAGGTTGCTCTAAATCTGTCATTATTCTTTCCATAACCTCCAATTCAACCTCGTTATCATTTAAAACAATATAAGGAATGTAGTAAGGGTTATATACTCCATATTCTTTGATTATTTTCCAATAACCACCTTTGTTTTTTATTATTATCTCTCCCAACAATATAGACAATGACAGTGTATAATTATCTTTATTATTCTTTAAATCTACTTTTTTAATAGCTTCATTAAAGGCTTTGAAAAAATCATCATCATATTTGGCTTTATTCGAGATTTCAATATTTAGATCCTTTTCTAGATTAACAATATTTTCATTTATATGCTCTGGTAAATTAAGAAGTTTTTTACTGTATATTTCATATTGATACACGTCAACTACTGCTATGGGGAAAAAGTCATCTTTAACCATTTTATTAAAAGCTTCTTTACTTTTAATAATAAGCCCATTTTCATAAGAAGCTAAATTTCCAGGTAGCAAAATAATTTCTCCATTTTGGAGTATATAAACAAAAGCACTATTAGTGTCTAACTGATAATCAAAACTATCTATTTTTCTTTTATTCTTTTTTAAATAATCAATAATGACACTTACTTTTTCTTGCTTGTAATCATTAATCTGTTCAGTATTCATAAAATTAAAACTTAAGATTATTGCAAACAAATAAATAACATATACACTTTTCATAATGCTAGTCTTTTATTGCCTGTTTGAGTTCCGTAGGATTTACTTTTGGACCAAATGTAATTACCCGATAGCGCGGATTTGTAATCCGTGCCCACAATCAACTTCAAAACAAATCTAACAAAATAACTTCTAAATCATTACCCAATCCTGCATAATTCCTAGCAGAACTTAAATAATAATCTTCAGGCAATGTTACTATTTTATCTTTAACAGGATTATTGTGGATATCATCTATTTTTTGTTTTATAAATAAATTGCTATAAATATGTTCAGCATGATAACCATCTTGCCCTACTTTATATTGTTGTGGGCACAGATTACAATTCCACGCTATCGGGTTTTAAGCTGAATCCTGCGGATTCGAGCAGAAATCAATTGACTTGGAGCTGAATCCTGCGGATTCAAGTAGAAATCAATTGACTTGGAGCTGAATCCTGCGGATTCGAGTAGAAGTCAATTGAGTTGGGGTTGAATCCTGAGGATTCGGGTAGAAATCAATTGACTTGGAGCTGAATCCTGCGGATTCGAGCAGAAATCAATTGACTTGGAGCTGAATCCTGCGGATTCGAGTAGAAGTCAATTGACTTGGAGCTGAATCCTGCGGATTCGAGTAGAAATCAATTGAGTTGGGGCTGAATCCTGAGGATTCGGGTAGAAATCAATTGACTTGGAGCTGAATCCTGCGGATTCGAGTAGAAGTCAATTGACTTGGAGCTGAATCCTGCGGATTCGAGTAGCAGAAAAATTATAATCTTAGGGGTGATGGTACTATTTAATTTAAAACTAGTAAGAATACAACCGCAAACGTGTCGATTTAAATTGTTTATTCTTTCAAAAAAAGCATCGTCCGTTTTAAGCCTTCCAGTTGAGGGCGTTTCAATGGCGAATTGGTAAATACTTTGGCAAAAGTTTCTTCCGTAATTTCCTCCCACTCTTTTTTAGTATAAGAAAGCAGTTCAGGATAGGGAGAAAATAAAGGATCGCTGTGGGGTTTAGAAAATTTATTCCACGGACAAACATCTTGGCACACATCGCAACCAAACATCCAATCGTCCAGTTTGCCTTTCATTTCTGCTGGGATATTTTCTTTGAGTTCAATGGTGAAATAGGAAATACATTTGCTACCGTCAACTACATAGGGAGCAACAATGGCCTGCGTAGGACAAGCATCAATACAGGCGGTGCAACTTCCGCAATGATCTGTAGTTGCGTAGTCATACTCTAAGTCTAAATCCACAATCAACTCGGCAACAAAATAAAAAGAACCCACTTGTTTCGTGATTAAATTACCGTTTTTACCAATCCAGCCAAGTCCGCTTTTGGCCGCCCACGACTTTTCCATAACGGGAGCAAAATCGACAAAAGCCCTTCCATCTACTTCGCCAATTTCTCTTTTAATGCTTTTAAGTAGCTTAATAACCTTTTTTCGAATGACGTTATGATAATCTTTACCATAAGCATATTTCGAAATCTTGTAGCTATCGTCATTTTGCAATTGAGAAGGATAATAATTTAGTAATAAAGAAATCACACTTTTGGCACCGTCAACGAGCAAAGTAGGATCAAGTCGTTTATCAAAATAATCAGCCATATAATCCATTTTGCCATGCTGATTTTGCTTTAACCACTTTTCTAATCGTGGCGCATCTTCCTCCAAAAAACCTGCTTTAGAGATACCACAAGACAAAAAACCGAGGCGTTTGGCTTCGGATTTAATGAAAGAAGAATAGCGGGAAGCGGGAAGTGGGAAGTGGGAAGCCAAAGTAGAAGAGGTTAGGTTAATGTCCTTTTGAACGCAATAATCATATTCAGTAAATCAAAGTTCGCCTTATATAAAAAATCAAATTTTTCCTGAGTTATATAATTTCTTCGTATTGCTTTATGAAGGCAAGTTACTACTTCTGCAAGGGAACGAAGCGCATAATTTAAAAATCATTTAAACTCAGAATTCGATTGTTCAATAGCACCTTCTGATATATTTAACGCGACGGAATCGACGGCTCTACGAATTTGAGAAGATAGGTTGTATACTTCTTTTTTTGGAAACTCATCAGTTATCAGATGAATATCTTCACCTAAATCCATTGCTTTTTGCCAGATAATTAATTTTTCAAACTTGAAACTCATAGTGTAATTATTAAATCTCTAACTCCAAACTTCCAACTCCCAACTCCCCACTCCTAAAACAATCCTCCTTGTATATTGGTTTTTATTTTTCCTAAATGTTTATAGGCTTTCTCGGTAACTTCTCTTCCTCGTGGTGTTCTAATAATGAAGCCTTCTTGAATTAAAAATGGTTCATAAACCTCTTCTATAGTTTCACCACTTTCAGAAACGGCAGTTGCCAAGGTTGACAAACCAACTGGTCCGCCTTTAAATTTATCAATGATGGTCACGAGGATTTTATTGTCCATTTCGTCTAATCCGTGAGCATCTACATGCAACGCCTTTAGAGAATAACGCGCTATTTCAATATCAATTTTTCCGTTACCTTTTATTTGAGCAAAATCACGAACACGTCTCAAAAGGGCGTTGGCTATTCTAGGTGTTCCTCTGCTTCTGCCTGCAATTTCGATAGCGGCTTCCATCGTTATGGGCATTTTCAAAATACTTGAACTTCGTTGCACAATGGTAGTTAAAAGTTCGGTGTTATAGTATTGCAACCTACTCTGAATTCCAAACCGAGCTCGCATCGGCGCAGTTAATAATCCTGAACGTGTAGTTGCTCCTACTAAGGTAAAAGTGTTTAAATTAATTTGAACAGTTCTAGCATTTGGCCCCGATTCAATCATGATATCGATTTTGAAATCTTCCATGGCAGAATATAAATATTCTTCCACCACTGGACTTAACCGATGAATTTCGTCAATAAACAAAACATCTCGTTCCTCTAAATTGGTTAGCAATCCAGCTAAATCTCCTGGTTTATCAAGGACTGGTCCTGAAGTAATTTTAATGCCAACACCTAATTCATTTGCCAAAATATTAGCCAAAGTGGTTTTCCCTAAACCTGGTGGTCCGTGAAATAAAGTGTGGTCTAAAGCTTCGCTTCTTTGATTAGCAGCTTGAACAAAAACTTTCAGGTTATCTAACACCTGCTCTTGTCCAGTAAAATCATCAAAAGATAAAGGCCTTAATTTTTTTTCAAGATCAAGTTCCTCTGGATTAAAATTTTCGTTGGTAGGATTTAAATTTTCATTCATAACACAAATATAGGATAAAGTTGTATTCAAATAAAAATGCCTTTCGGTTAGGAAAGGCAATTTATAAAGTATTTATAAAGGATTAATGATGTAGTTCTTTTTCATCTTTCCCCATCGGTACGTTTTGAGGAATGAAATCTTCATCATGACCTGGTTTGCTATAATCATATGGCCATCTATGAACTTCTGGAATTGCTCCTGGCCAGTTTCCGTGAATATGCTCTACTGGTGCAGTCCATTCTAATGTATTAGATTTCCATGGGTTTTGTTCCGATTTCTTACCGTAAAAAATACTACTGAAGAAGTTGTATAAAAATACCAACTGGAACGCTCCACCAAATAATGCAAAAACGGTAATTATTACATTCACATTTTGTAAATCGTCAAACAAAGGGAAATTGGTATTTGTATAATAACGTCGTGGTAATCCCGCCATACCGATGAAATGCATTGGGAAAAACACACCATATGCACTTACAGCGGTTACCCAGAAGTGAATATATCCTAAGTTTTTGTTCATCATTCTTCCGAACATTTTAGGGAACCAGTGATAGATACCAGCGAACATTCCATATAATGCAGAAATACCCATTACTAAGTGGAAGTGAGCTACCACAAAGTACGTATCATGGACGTTAATATCGAGTGTACTATCACCTAAAATAATTCCTGTCAATCCACCAGTTATAAATGTGGAAACCAAACCAATTGAAAACAACATCGCAGGGTTTAACTGTAAGTTACCTTTCCACAAAGTGGTTATGTAATTAAATGCTTTAACAGCCGATGGAATAGCGATCAACAATGTGGTGAAAGTAAACACAGAACCAAGGAATGGATTCATACCCGAGATAAACATGTGGTGACCCCACACAATCGTAGATAAAAACGCAATAGCAATAATAGACATAATCATTGCTCTATAACCAAATATCGGCTTACGCGCATTAGTAGCAAGCACTTCAGAAGTGATACCTAATGCTGGTAACAAAATTATATATACTTCAGGATGTCCCAAGAACCAGAATAGGTGTTCAAAAAGCACTGGCGAACCACCTTGATAATGCAAAACTTCTCCAGCAATGTAAATATCTGATAGGAAGAAAGAAGTTCCAAAACTTCTGTCCATAATTAACATTAATGCCGCAGAAAGCAACACAGGGAACGAAATTACACCAATGATAGCAGTTACGAAGAATGCCCAAATTGTAAGTGGTAATCTAGTCATAGACATCCCTTTTGTTCTCAAATTAATTACAGTTACGATATAATTTAGAGAACCAAGCAAAGATGCCGCAATGAATACTGCCATCGAAACTAACCATAGAGTCATACCTGTACCTGAACCAGAAATAGCTTGAGGTAAAGCACTCAACGGCGGATAAATCGTCCATCCAGATGATGCAGGTCCTGATTCAACAAATAGTGAAGAAACCATTATCACACTTGACAAAAAGAAAAGCCAGTACGATATCATGTTCAGTAAACCTGACGCCATATCCCTTGCTCCAATTTGTAATGGAATTAATAAGTTACTAAAGGTTCCGCTCAATGCGGCTGTTAATACAAAGAAAACCATGATTGTTCCATGTATTGTAATTAACGCCAAATAAGTGTCATTAGTCATAACACCTCCTGGCGCCATTCTTTCTCCTAAGAAGAAGGAAAAAACTTTAAATGACTGTTCAGGCCATGCTAACTGCATCCTGAAAAGTAAAGACATACCAACACCTATAACACCCATAATTATACCGGTGATTAGGTATTGCTTAGCAATCATTTTGTGATCAATACTAAATATATACTTAGTAATGAAGGTGTCCTTGTGGTGGTGTTCATGATCGTGATCATGAGCATGTTCTAGGTTGTGAGCTTGTGCTGACATTTTCTTTTTCTTTTAATTTTTTTTATTTTTTTTATTTCATTTCTACCTTGGCAACAACAGTGGTGTCATTTCCATTTACAGCAGTACTATCTTTTCCCGTAGTCGAATTATTTTCAGCTGCCTTCGCTTCTTCAGCGGCAGTCTTAACAGCCATAGCAATAGCTTTTTGATCTTTTAACCATTTCTTATAATCTTCGGGTGTATCCACAACAATCTTCATTTGCATATTGTAATGTGATGTACCACAGATTTTATTACACAATAGTAGGAAATCGAAAATATATGGATCTAAAGCAGGTTGTCCGCTAGCCACTAAATCAATACTTTTCTTTGCTCTAATAGCATTTATATTAGCAACCTTTTCAACCATTGCAGGTTTTTCTCTCATTTCTGCAGTAGTTAATGATGGAGTAAAGGAAAAACTTGTTACCATACCTGGAACACAATTCATTTGAGCTCTGAAGTGTGGCATGTATGCAGAGTGCAAAACATCTTGCGAACGCATCTTGAAAATAATACGTTTACCTTTTGGGATATGCAATTCCTTTGAAGCGAAATCGTCTTGTGCGTTCGGATCAGATAAATCAACCCCTAAATTATTGACACCTTCAATATAACGAACGTTGGCTTTACCTAACACACCGTCTTCGCCAGCATATCTTGCTTCCCAATTAAATTGTTGGGCATACAACTCGATAACAATTGCATCCTCAGTATCTTTTTCATCAACAAACATGATGTTGGTCCATGCATACAAACCGTATAAAATTAAACCTGCTAAGACAATAGCCGGAATAATCGTCCAGATAAATTCTAATTTATTATTATCAGCAAAATACAAGGCTTTTTGACCCTTTTTTCCTCTATACTTGAATGCAAAATAGTGTAACAAAGCCTGAGTAATGGTTTGAACTGCAAAGATTAAAACCATTGAAATCATCATCAGATTATCAACCTGCGGTCCATGTTCTGAAGCAGAATCACTCATTAATGGAAAATGGCCATAATAAACAAGACAATAAATAGTTGTTAGGTATATAAATCCTAAAAAAGCGAACATTAAATAACCATTAACCTTGTTATCATTATCAGTGGCTACCTGACTGTTATCAACATTTCTACCTACTTGTGTTAAGTCGAATATTTTAGTTAACTGCCACAAAGCAATTGCTAATAAAACTACGACAATAAGTACCATTAGAGTTGTCATTTGAAATTTACTTTAAAATATTAATAATGAAAATGTTTACTTTCCTCGATAAATGGGTTACGTTTCGGAACAAGTGGCGCTTTACTTAAAGCATTGAAAACAGCATAGATAAATAAACCAAGGAAAAAGAGTATGGAAGAAATCTCAGAAACACCAATAAACCAACGATTACCAACTGTTGAAGGCATTATCATATTGAAAAAGTCCATATAATGACCTACAAGAATTATAATTCCGGCCATAACGATTATCCAAAATATACGTTTGAAATCAGTATTAATCAGGAGCAGAACTGGAAAAATAAAGTTCATCACTACAGCACCCCAAAAAGTGATTCCAAAATCATTAATTCTAGTAACAAAATAGGTTACCTCTTCAGGAATATTTGAGTACCAAATCAACATAAATTGCGAGAACCACAAGTATGTCCAAAATACACTAATACCAAACATAAACTTAGATAAGTCATGAATGTGACTAGAATTAACATTTTCTAGATAACCTTGAGATTTCAAATAAATTGTTACCATTTGTATAGCAGTTATTCCACTCACAAAAAAACTAGCAAATACATACCACCCAAATAATGTACTGAACCAATGTGGGTCGACAGACATAATCCAATCCCAAGCCATAATTGACTCCGATACGATGAAGAAAACTAAGAAAGCCGCAGATAACTTGAAATTCTTTTTATAGAAAACATTATCATTAGCCGCGTCTTGAGCTAAACAGTTTCTTCTTGAATAAAATTGATATAAATTCCAAACTACTAAAAATATTCCAGCTCTTATAATCCAAAAAGGAAAGTTTAAATACCCAGCTTTACCCTTTATAAGCGCATCAGTAGCTCTAACTTCTTCATCCATCCAAATAAATAAATGATTAAAATGAAATCCAGACAAGAGAAGAATTACAAAAAATATTATAGAACCTGGTAACAAATAAGACGTAACACCTTGCATTACTCTAAATAAAATAGGAGACCAACCCGCTTGTGCCACTTGTTGAATAGCATAGAAAGCCAAAGCTCCAAGAGAAATCAACATGAAAAATATACATGCAACATATAATGCTGCCCAAGGCTTGTTTGCAAGCTGATGGAAAACGTGTTCAACATGCTCCTGATGTTCAGCATGATGTTTAGCTTCTTCATGTTTACCATATGTAACTTTTTGAACAACAGCGGCTACGTCTGAAATACTATCTTTTGTTGACCCAACTGCACCTTCTTGAACTACAGCAGTATCAACACCGGTTTCAGCTGTTTGAACATGGTTTATTGCAGTCTCCGTATGCGACACTGATGTATCGTCATGACTTGCTGTCTCAGCACCATGCCCAGACCCATGATGTTCTGCTTCTTCTGCTTTCAGAATTGCTTCAACGTCTTGAATTGTTTTAGGTGCAGTCCAAAACCCATACCCAATTCCCAACACTCCAACAAGCATTAAGACGAATGAAAATGTTTTAAGTTTACTAGAAAAGGTATACATATATTAAATAATCAGATTGATCTATAATTACAATTTACTTTTTAATTCCATCACATAGGCAGAAACCATCCAACGCTCCTCTTGTGACATTTGATTAGAATAGGCACCCATTGAATTCAAACCGTAAGCTTGAACATGATAAACACTACCTACAGAAATTTGTCTATCGGCATAACTTGGAACACCTAATATTTTTTCTTGCTTAACCAGTTTACCCATACCATTTCCAGTGTCACCATGGCAAATCGCACAATAAATACCATATAATTCCTCCGCTTTCTTCATATCAACCTTAGCAGGATCAAGAGGTGACTGAACAACAGTCTTAGAAAAATCATACCCTTCTGTTGTATTAGGAATTTCGTAAGGAACGAAACCTCTTTTAATTGAACCATCTGCAGGCAATTGGCCTTCCTTTCCTTTCAAACCAGTAGGAGAATTAAAAGCATCAGACTCAGCATAAGTCTCATAACCTACAGCCTCATACATGTTGGGCATATATTGGTAGTTTGGTTTCAAATCATCTTTACAAGAAACTGTCGTAACCAAAATAACTATAACAAAAACTGTCTTAAGTAAATTTTTCATACTATACTATTAATGCTTTTCTATAACTTTAACTTCTACTGCACCAGTGTTCTGAAGGAACTTAACAAGCTCATCTTCATTATCGTTTACCGATACTTCCATTAAAAAATGATCATCTGTCGTTCTTATATCAGGATTTTCTGCTTGCTTAAATGGCCATAATTTACTTCTCATATAAAAAGTGATTACCATTAAATGCGCAGCAAAAAATACCGTCATTTCAAACATAACAGGAACAAAAGCTGGCATGTTTTGATAATAAGAAAAACTAGGTTTTCCCCCAATATCTTGAGGCCAATCTTCAATCATTATATAATTCATCATGGTGGTCGCCACACTTAATCCAATACAACCATATATAAATGCACAAATCGCTAATCTTGTTGGCGGTATTCCCAACGCTTTATCTAATCCATGCACTGGAAATGGCGTGAAAACTTCTTCTATGTGATGATGTGCCTTCTTTGTTTGCTTTACAGCATCCATTAAAATGTCATCATCATTATATAACGCGTGTATTACTTTAGTACTACTCATAACAAATATTAATGTTTATCTGAATGATTATCTCCGTTTAATTCTCTTTCTCTCTTATAGTTTTCACCAGAAGATTTCAAGATTGTTTTAACCTCAGCTTGGGCAATAACTGGGAAAGTTCTGGCATATAAAAGAAACAAAACAAAGAAGAAACCTATTGTTCCAATGAAAATTCCTATATCAACAAAAGTAGGCGAGAACATTGTCCAAGAAGATGGCAAATAATCTCTATGTAAAGAAGTAACAATAATAACAAAACGCTCAAACCACATCCCAATATTAACAACAATTGATATAATAAATGAGAACATAATGCTTGTTCTTAACTTCTTAAACCACATAAACTGAGGCGAAAAAACATTGCAAGTCATCATCGACCAATAAGCCCACCAGTATGGACCAGTAGCTCTGTTCAAGAAAGCATATTGCTCATATTCCACACCTGAATACCAAGCCACAAATAACTCTGTAATATAAGCAACACCTACAATTGAACCCGTAATCATAATGACAATATTCATCAACTCAATATGTTGGATAGTTATATATGCTTCTAAATTAGATACTTTTCTCATGATAATAAGCAACGTATTTACCATCGCAAATCCCGAGAAAACTGCACCAGCAACAAAGTAGGGTGGGAAAATAGTAGTATGCCATCCAGGAATTACAGAAGTAGCAAAGTCAAAAGATACAATAGTATGCACAGATAGTACTAAAGGGGTAGCTAAACCTGCTAATACAAGAGAAACCTCCTCAAAACGTTGCCAATCTTTTGCTCTTCCACTCCAACCAAAACTCAAAATAGAATAAATCTTTTTATTAAATGGGGTTACAGCTCTGTCTCTCAGCATCGCAAAATCAGGTAATAAACCTGTCCACCAAAACACCAAGGACACAGAAAGATAAGTTGAAATTGCAAACACGTCCCAAAGTAGTGGTGAATTAAAGTTAACCCATAATGAACCAAATTGATTAGGAATTGGCACAACCCAATAAGCTAACCATGGTCGACCCATGTGAATAATTGGAAATAAACCAGCCTGTATTACAGAGAATATTGTCATTGCCTCTGCAGAACGGTTAATGGCCATTCTCCAACGTTGACGGAATAAAAGTAATACTGCAGAAATAAGTGTCCCTGCATGACCAATACCTACCCACCAAACGAAGTTAGTAATATCCCAGGCCCAACCGACGGTTTTATTTAAACCCCAAGTTCCAATACCCGTGGAAATGGTGTAAATAATACAAGTTATACCCCACAGGAACGCTGCAAGTGCGATAGAAAATACAGTCCACCACTGTTTATTTGCTCTACCTTCTACAGGAGCAGCTACATCTATAGTTACATCATGATAACTTTTATTACCGATAACAAGAGGTTTTCTAATGGGTGCTTCGTAATGAGACGACATAATCCTTTATATTGTTTCTTAATTAATTATTTTTATACCTAGGTATTTCTAACTTTAACTTGATAAACTACATTAGGTTTGGTGCCAACACTTTCGAGCAAATGATAAGCCCTTTTGTCAGCAACTAAGTTAGAAATTTTGTCAGATTTATTATTAATGTCTCCAAAAACCATTGCTCCTGTTGAACAAGCTAAGGAACACGCTGTTTGAAACTCATCTGCTTTTACTTCTCTTCCTTCACGTTTTGCAGTCAAAATAGTAAGCTGTGTTTTTTGAATACACATCGAGCATTTTTCCATGACACCACGAGAACGAACGTTTACATCTGGATTAACTACCATTCGCCCCAAGTCATCATTCATATGGAAATCAAACTCATCGTTATTGTTATACAAGAACCAATTGAAACGACGAACTTTATAAGGACAGTTGTTTGCGCAATATCGTGTACCGACACATCTATTATAAGCCATATGATTTTGACCTTGACGACTATGAGAAGTAGCAGCAACTGGACATACTGTTTCACATGGTGCATGATTACAGTGCTGACACATAACTGGCTGGAAAACAACTTGTGGATTTTCAGCAGGACTTTCCATATCACCAAATCCGCCTAATGACCCTTTGTCACCAAATAAACCATCAAACTCTTTTTTCTTTTTATTATCTCCCGAAAATGTTTCTTCTGAAGAATAATACCTATCTATGCGCAACCAATGCATATCGCGACTTCTTCTAATTTCATCTTTACCAACTACCGGAACATTATTTTCTGCATGACAAGCAATAACACAAGCACCACAACCCGTACAAGCATTTAAATCGATAGATAAATTAAAGTGATGACCTACAGAACGATCAAATGATTCCCATAAATCAACTTTAGTAGCTTCAATTTCTTTGTGATCCAATGAAACAACTGGTACAGGATTCCAAACATTTGGATCATCATTTTTTTCATTGAAAACCGTTAAGGTAGTTTCTTTAATAATATCGCCCCGTCCCATCAATGTTTTTTGAGACTGTACACAAGCAAATTCATGTTCCCCGTCTGCTTTTTTAATTGAAGCTGGCTGCACATTGTTGAAATTAGCGTACAATGTATAGGCGTTAACACCGACTTGCATCTCTTCTTTCAATGCAGCTTTTTTACCATAACCTAAAGCTAGCCCTAAAGTTCCAATTGCCTGGCCTGGCTGAATAATTACAGGAACTTTCATCTTAGTTCCATTCGCTTCAACTTCAACATAACTTCCGTTAAGACCACCGTTAGCTACAATTTTGTTTTCTAATTCTAATTTCTCTGCGTCTGCTTTAGAAATAGTTACATAATTATCCCAAGAAACTCTCGTAATAGGATCAGGAAACTCTTGTAACCAAGGATTATTTGCTTGCTGACCATCGCCCAAACCTATTTTGGTATACAATACAAGTTCAAATCCTTTAACTGGAGTTGCACTAGCCAAAGCAGCAGCAGCAGCAGTATAATCAACTGAACCAGCAGTAGCTCCAGCTGAAGTTCCAGCAATTACGCCGTCATGAACCGCTTTATTCCAACTAGTAGCATTAGAATATCCAACCGAATTTGCTTTGATATAATCATAATATGAAACTGCATTTCCATTCCATGACAACAATCCTTCTTGGAATTGTTTCGAACTAAATAGAGGACGAATAGTTGGTTGCGTTAAAGAATAGGTTCCTTTAGTCAACATTAAATCATTCCAAGACTCTAAATAATGAGGAGCAGGAACTGCAATATTTGTAATCGCTGCTGTTTCATCTTCTTTTAAAGAGAATGCAACAGATAACTTTACTTTTTTCAATCCAGCAACAAAAGCGGCACTATTTGCTAAAGTATACACAGGATTAACGCCACTCATTATTAATGTATGAACACTTCCAGCATTCATATCGGCAACTAACTGAGCAACTTTTTCGTTTGACCCTTTTCTTATTTGACGAGTTCCAATAGTTGAAAATGCCTCACTCGCTAGTTTTTGGTTAATCGCCAATACCAGAAGTTGAGCGTTTTTATCTTGAATTCCAGACACTAAAAGACCTTTTGATCCAGCCGCCTTTAATTGTTGAGCGGCTTTATTTATAACATCTTCATTCGCTAATTTTCCAATTGCAACAGAAGAACCAGTAATAATATTGTATATTCTAACTAATGCTAATTTTTGATTCGCTACAGTCATTGCTACTCTCTTGTCTGCAGCAGCACCTGACAAAGTCATGTTGGCTTCAAACTGATAATGCTTTGACATTTTTCCCGCTTGTGGTACTCTTCCTTTAGTATAACCACTATCAAAACCACCGCCTTGCCAATCCCCTAAGAAGTCAGCACCAATGGAAACAATAGTATTAGCCTTTGAAAAATCATAATCAACTAAAGCTCTTTCACCATATACATACTCAAAAGCATCTAAAGCAGCAGACTCTGAAACAGAGTCATAAACAATATGTTTTGCAGTTGGATTGTTTGCAATAAACTCTGCAATTAATTTTTCAGTAGATGGACTAGCTAAAGTATTAGTTAACAATACAACTTGTCCTCCTTTTGTTTTCGCATCAGCCAAACTTGATTTTATTTTCAAATCAGCTGCTTGCCAACTCGCCTCCTTTTGTGCAATCTTGGTTATCTTAAGACGCATACTATCATACAATGATAATACAGATGCATGAACTCTAGCGTTGGCAGTAAATTTTGCCCCAACTATGGTATTATTTTCAATTTTAATTGGTCGTCCTTCACGTGTTTTTACTAGCAAATTAGCAAAATCAAAACCATCAAACATTGATGTAGCGTAATAATCAGCGACACCAGGAATAATCTGTTCTGGTTGTAAAACGTATGGTATGGATTTGTGTACCGGACCTTCACATGCAGCCAAAGAAGCGGCAGCTGTACTAAATCCAACATATTTCAAGAAATCACGACGGGTTGTTGATGAAGATGATAATGATTCTTTGTCTGAAAGAAATTTATCTGTTGGAATTGCTTCTACAAATTCATTATTTCTAAGCGTCTCAACAATAGAACTATTTTCGTTTAGTT
Organism: Flavobacterium aureirubrum; assembly: GCF_038739835.1. Classification (NCBI taxonomy): domain Bacteria; kingdom Pseudomonadati; phylum Bacteroidota; class Flavobacteriia; order Flavobacteriales; family Flavobacteriaceae; genus Flavobacterium; species Flavobacterium aureirubrum. The sequence goes on along the minus strand of NZ_JBCGDO010000028.1, from coordinate 12,482 downwards.
CCTCAACACTTTTCCAGTATTTTTTGTTTGATGACATCGTATTTATAAATTAGTTTCTTAGTGTATAATTTAAATTATTTTCAGGATTAATGTTCAAAACATATATGTCCAAGTTCTAGTAATGACATTTACCACATTCTATACCTCCCATTTGTGCAGCCGTCAACTTCTGTACACCATATTTTTTAGAAAGCTCTTCATGAATTTTAGTGTAATATGCATTTCCTTCCATTTTAACGTCTGTTTCTCTGTGACAATTTATACACCAACCCATAGTTAATGGCGCAAACTGCTTCTGAATTTCATATTCCTGCACTGGCCCATGACATTTCTGACACTCAATTCCCGCAACAGTAACGTGCTGAGAGTGATTGAAATAGGCATGGTCAGGTAAATTATGAATACGAACCCACTTAACAGGCTTAGTTTTACCAGTATATTTCTGATTATCTTTATCCCAACCAACCGCATCATATAACTTTTGTATCTCACCGTCGTAAAACGCTTTGCTGTACTCTGGAGTAGCAGTTGTATCTGAAACCTCTGCAATACTTTTATGACAGTTCATACATATATTTAGCGAAGGAATCCCCCCATTTTTACTGACACGAGCAGCCGAATGACAATATTTACAATCAATACCATTACTGCCTGCGTGAATTCTATGGGAATAATGTATTGGTTGAATAGGAGCATAATCTTGGTCAATACCTATTTGCATTACCCAACCATAGAAAAAGTATCCACTAGCAAGCAATAGAAAAATAGAGGAAACTAAAACTAAAAATTGATTTTTAGCAAAGGCTTTCCATATAGGAATTGACTTTTCTTTAGGAGCCACTTCTATACCATTAGCCTTAGCTATTTTCGTGAGCACATTATTAACGAAAAATAACATCACTACCAAAAGCAACATCACTAATGACAATGCGCCGAGGATAACATCATTAGAAATACCACTATCAGCTACAGCAGTACCTGGAACTCCAGTAGCAACTGCCGGCGCCGGAGCTTCTACTTTCTTTTCATCAGTATAAGCAATAATATTATCTATATCAGCATTAGACAACTGTGGAAAAGCAGTCATTACAGATTTATTGTACTCTTCAAAAATAGCAATGGCCTTGGCGTCGCCTGATTTAATCAAAGCAGAACTATTTCTAATCCATTTATAAAGCCACTCCTTATCATACTTTGCGGACACACCTCTTAAAGCCGGACCAGTCATTTTCCTGTCTAAATTGTGACAAGCAGCACAGTTGGCATTAAACAATGCTTTTCCAGCCACAGGATCACCGCCACCGGTTGCGGGCGCAACAGCTACTGCTGGTGTAGCCGCAGGAGCAGCGGGAGCAACATTTTGAGATAATGTATTTAATGAAACACACAACAGCAGAGCTAAACTCATTGAAAGCTTCCTTGAAATCGAATTATGGTTACCCATTTTTTTCATATAATAAAATGATTATCGACTAATGTTTGATATAGATTTAAACTCGAAAAATGAGATAAAATCAATACTTTATTTTAAACTCGGACAAAAATACAACTTAGAAACTATTCTAAAAACCTAAAATATACCATTGTCTACAATTTATATTTATTCTAAATAACGATTTATGTGACGTGTTATTTATTAAATTTTACATTTGTATAAAAATCAAATCATTATGATAAATGTGCACAAAATAAATTTAATTTTATTACTGTCTTTTGGGCTTCTTACATGTAAAAAAAGCTATGGTCAACAAGCAAATATAACCGTTTTACAAGATCAAAAATTTGAACAATTACTCAGTGAAAAGAGAAAAATTAACAGCTCTATTACGATTAATGACAGATATAAGATTCAAATTTTTAATGGTGATAGCGAAAATTCTAAAAAAATTTTAATGGAATTTAAAAGGGAAAATAAAAATCTAGATGCAACAATTGTTTTTAGTACACCTATATACAAAGTATGGATTGGAAATTTTAAAACACGTATTGATGCTGAAAAAAATCTAACGGATTTAAAGAAAAAATATCCGAATGCTTTTTTAATAAAACCCAACAAATAAAAAAAGTCCCAATGTAATTGGGACTTTTTCATCTATGCTATTTCAATTTTTTCTTTACCTCCACTTCCTGAAAAGCCTCTATTATATCGAGTTGCTCTATATCATTATAATTTTTTATTTGCATTCCACAGTCATAGCCTTTTGAAACCTCTTTTACATCGTCTTTGAAACGCTTTAAAGTTGCCAATTCGCCTGTGAAAATTACAACACCTTCACGTATAAGTCTAATTCTAGAGTTTCTATATATTTTACCATCAGTTATCATACATCCAGCGATTGAGCCTACCTTAGACACTTTAAATATTTCTCTAATTTCAGCTGTTCCTGTGATTTCTTCCTTCATTTCAGGCGAAAGCATTCCTTCCATTGCATCTTTCAAGTCATTTATAGCATCATAAATAATTGAGTAACTTCTGATGTCAATCTCTTCTTTTTGAGCTAATTGTCGAGCGTTTCCAGCAGGACGAACATTAAATCCAATAATAATAGCATCGGAAGCAGAAGCTAACATAACATCTGTTTCTGTAATTGCACCGACACCTTTATGAATAATATTTATCTGAATTTCTTCTGTTGATAGTTTAGTAAACTCACTAGACAACGCCTCTACTGAACCGTCAACGTCTCCTTTTAATATAATATTCAACTCCTTAAATTGTCCAAGTGCTATACGTCGTCCAATTTCTGCTAATGTAATATGACGTTGCGTTCTAACTGATTGTTCACGCATAAGTTGTAAACGTTTTGTTGCAATTTGTTTTGCTTCTCTTTCATCTTCAAATACGTTGAACTTATCTCCAGCTGTTGAAGCACCATCTAATCCTAGAATTGATATTGGGGTTGATGGTCCAGCTTCTTTAATATTGTGCCCTCGCTCATCATGCATTGCTTTCACTTTACCATGATTTTTACCGGCCAATACATAATCTCCAACTTTAAGTGTTCCGGATTGTACTAATATTGTTGATACATATCCTCTTCCTTTGTCAAGCTGAGCTTCTACAACAGTTCCCACTGCTGGTTTATTTGGGTTTGCTTTCAAATCCAAAATTTCAGCTTCAAGCAAAACTTTTTCTAACAGTTCTTTTACTCCAGTTCCTTTTTTAGCAGAAATGTCATGTGACTGGTATTTTCCACCCCAATCTTCAACTAGGAGATTCATACCTGCAAGCTTTTCTTTTATCTTTTCAGGATTTGCGCCCTGTTTGTCGATTTTATTAATAGCAAATATCATTGGTACACCCGCTGCTTGAGCGTGGCTAATTGCCTCTTTAGTTTGTGGCATGATATCATCATCTGCTGCTACTACAATAATAGCAATATCAGTTACTTGAGCACCACGAGCACGCATTGCAGTAAAAGCTTCGTGACCAGGTGTATCAAGAAATGTTATTTTTTGTCCGTTTTCAAGTGTAACTGCATATGCACCAATGTGCTGCGTAATTCCACCTGACTCGCCAGCAATTACATTTTCTTTTCGAATATAATCTAGCAATGACGTTTTACCGTGATCCACATGTCCCATGACAGTTACTATAGGCGCACGCGACACCATATCCTCTGGTTTGTCCTCGATTACTGCTAAAGAGTCCTCAATGTCAGTAGTTATAAATTCAACTTCATATCCAAATTCATCTGCAACAATAGAAAGCGTTTCAGCATCCAAACGTTGATTCATGGTTACCATAATACCTAGCGACATGCAAGTTCCAATTACCTTAGTTATAGGCACGTCCATCATAGATGCAATTTCTCCAACCGTAACAAATTCTGTTACTTTAATTGTCTTACTGCCTTCTTCAATAGCTTGCATCTCGTCTTCATTTCGTTGACGATGCGAGTCACGTTTATCTCTTCTGTATTTAGCTGCTTTTGACTTGTTCCCTTTTCCTTGCAGTCTTTCAAGCGTTTCTTTAATTTGATTTTTTACTTCTTCTTCTGTAGGTTCAACTTTTTGGACAATTGCAGGTCTTGGACCCTTTTGGAAACCTGGTTTATTACCAAATTTATTTTGAGCACCCTGATTATTTCCGCCACTTGTTATTGCTGGTTTATCTCCGGGCTTTGGTGCAATTCTTTTTCTTTTATTTTTATTTGCTGCATTTTGAGCTGCTTGCGAAGCTGTTTGGCCAGTAACTGTTGAAGATGGTTTATTTGTATCCTTTTTAAATTCTTCTTTTTTCTTCTTTGGCTTATTGAATTGCGACAAATCTATAACTTGTCCAGTTGACGTAGTACCTGATAGCTTCTGATATTGGGTTGTAATAGTTTCATCAATTGACGGCTCTTCCGAAGGCTTTTCTTTTGTTGAAATAACTTCATTGGGTTTTGCAATTATCTCTTTTACTTCTGCAGTCGGAGCAGAATCTTTAATATCATCAACCTCTAATTTTGTAGTAGTGGTTGCAGGCAAAACTTTTGGCGTAATTACGATTGCTGGTTTAGGCTCTAAATCAATTTTCCCAACTTGTTTAGGAGCAGTTACAACAGCTTTTGCCTTGATTAATTCTGATTTTTGGCGCTCTTCATCAAGCTTTCTCTTGTCTTCGATTTCTTTCTCTCTTTCTAATCGAAGCGCCTCTTTCTCCTTTTTTATTTCTTCGCTTACGCCTTTTGATGCTTCTTTGTTTCCTTTGTCTCCGGCAAATTGATCACAAAGTGTATTGTATATATCATCGGAAATTTTTGTGTTAGAATTGTTTTCAATTACAATTCCTTTACTTTTGAGGTAATCCACAGCTCTTTCCAAAGAAATATTTAATTCCCTTAAAACTTTATTAATTCTAATATTTCCTTCAGACATAAAATCTTTTTAATGTTAATCTATTGTGTTAAAGAATTAGTCTTCAAACTCTTCTTTTAATATTTTTATTACTTCTAAAATGGTTTCTTCTTCTAAATCAGTTCTACGAACTAAATCTGCAACATCTTGATTTAGGATACTTCTGGCGGTATCTAAACCTATTTTTGCGAACTCGTCAATAACCCATCCGTCGATTTCATCTGAAAACTCTGTTAATTCAACATCATCTTCCTCGGCAGTTATTCCTTCTCTAATCACATCTAGCTCGTAACCTGTCAACAATCCTGCTAATTTGATATTGTGTCCACCTCTACCAATGGCTTTAGAAACTTCTTCCAACTTTAAAAAAACTTCAGCTCTTTTTTTCTCTTCATCAATTTTGACCGAAGACACTTTAGCAGGACTTAAGGCTCTTGTAATCAATAACGAAGCATTAGCTGTATAGTTTATAACATCTATATTTTCATTTCCTAATTCACGAACAATTCCGTGAATACGAGAACCTTTCATTCCAACGCATGCTCCAACAGGATCAATTCTATCATCGTATGAGTCAACCGCTACTTTTGCTTTTTCGCCTGGAATTCTTACTACCTTTTTAATCATAATTAAACCATCGAAAACCTCAGGAATTTCTTGCTCAAAAAGCTTTTCTAGAAAAACATCTGCAGTTCTAGACATGATGATTTGTGGTTTATTTCCTTTTAATTCAACACTTTCTATAATTCCACGAACGTTATCTCCTTTACGGAAAAAATCAGATGGAATTTGCTTTTCTTTGGGCAACACAATTTCGTTTCCATCATCATCAACCAAAATTACGACTCTTGGACGAACATGATGCACTTCGGCGGTATAAATTTCGCCAATTAAATCTTTAAATTGTTTATATAGATTAGTATTATCGTGTTCATGTATTTTAGAAATTAAGTTTTGGCGCAATGCTAATATAGCTCTTCTTCCCAAATCTATCAGTTTAACTTCTTCAGAAACCTCTTCACCAATTTCAAAATCAGGTTCGATTTTTCTAGCATCTGTTAAAGTAATTTCTTCATTTTCTAAATCTAAGTCATCATCAGCAACAACAATTCTTCTTCTCCAAATTTCCATATCACCTTTATCAGGATTAATAATGATATCGAAATTATCATCTGAACCGTATTTCTTTTTTAATGCGTTTCTAAAAACATCTTCCAAAATCGCCATTAACGTTACGCGATCAATTAATTTATCGTCTTTAAACTCTGAAAATGATTCGATTAATGCAATATTTTCCATGCCTAATTTAATTAAATATTATAATAACAATTGCTTCTTTTATTTCTGTAAAAAGGATTTCACGCTTATTGTTAATTGTTTCTTTTCCTTTTCCTATTTTTTTTGGTTCTCTTGTTGCCCAAGAAAGTACAATACCATTTTCTGAAACTTCATCTAACTTTGCCTCAATTGTTTCAGTAGCCGTTTTAACTTGTAAAGTTCTTCCAATATTTTTTCGATATTGCCTAACTAATTTTAGCGGCGTAGAAACTCCAGCTGACGCTACTTCCAAAGAAAAATCCTGCTCTTCGCGATCTAAATTCTGTTCTATTGCTCTACTAATATCAACACAATCTTGCAATACCACTCCGTTATCACCATCTAAAGTCACTGTTATTTTAAGACTATCTGAAATATTCAAATCGACTAGAAACAAACTAGGTTTCTGACTTAATCCTTGTTCTAATAAATTAAAAACTTTTTCTTTAAATGTCATATTTGTATAAAAAGAGGGAAGCAGTGCTTCCCTCATTATTTAGAATAAATGATAAATAACGGTGCAAATATAGTTATTTTTTTATTAATTAAAAATTACTTGTTCTTTCAAAAAAAAACAATACCTTTATATTGTTTAATTAACAATCCAAACTTTACGTTTTAAATTATGAAAAAAATTTTAGTCCCAACAGACTTTTCTGAACACGCTCATTATGCACTTAAAGTTGCTGCCCAAATTGCAAAGAAAAATAACGGAGAAATCATACTGCTCCATATGTTAGAACTACCGCATCAAGGTGCAGACGCCGTAGGCCAAGGAACAGATATTCCTGAAATTATGATTTTTAAAAATGCGGTTTTAAAAAAACTAGAAGACTTGATGGACGATGAGTGCTTAGAAGGTATTAAAGTTTCAGAAGTTGTTCAATTCGAATTAGCGTTTGACGGCATAATGAATATAAGCAAAAAAAATGATGTTGATTTAATTGTAATGGGTTCACATGGTGCAAGTGGATTTAAAGAAATGTTTATCGGCTCTAATGCTGAAAAAGCAGTTCGTTTTTCTGAAATTCCTGTTCTTGTTGTTAAAAGAGATGAGGGTAATTTTAATGTAGATAAATTTGTTTTTGCCTCTGATTTCTCAGACGAGATAAAGGCACCATTTAAAAAGGTAGTGGAATTTGCCAATAAGCTTAATGCTGAACTCCATTTAGTTATGATTAATACACCAAGTAGCTTCAAACCCACTCACGTGGCGAATGAAATTATGAATAACTTTGTTGCAAACTTTGCAGTAAATAATTTTTCTACACACATCTATAATGATGTTAATGTTGAAAGTGGTGTTTTAAACTTTGCTAATCATGTTGATGCTGATTTAATAGGAATGAGCACTCACGGAAGGAAAGGTCTTGCACACTTCTTTAACGGAAGTATTAGTGAAGATTTAATAAATCATGCTGTTAGACCGGTAGTAACATTCAAAATTTAAATGAATAAATAGGTATAGAATCAAAAAAGTCCCGAAATCGGGACTTTTTTGTTGGTCTACTAGGACTCGAACCTAGAAAGACTGCACCAAAAACAGTTGTGTTACCATTACACCATAGACCAGTTTTATTTAACGCGAGTGCAAATTTAACACAAATTTTATTTTACACAAACAATTACATTAAAAAAATCAAAAGTTAATAATTTGTTCCTATTTTTCATTGATAATAAACTCATAGTAAATTCGTTATGTATATGACAAAAAATTGTTAAGACGAGTTTAATTGCTTTAAAAAAAATAGTTTCTTTGTAGCCATAAATAAAAACCTTTCATTTCATACTTACATGATGAATTTCAACTTCAATAAATGGAATACCATTCTTGGATGGTCAACATTTGTAATTGCCTTGATTACTTATTCTTTAACTGTAGAACCCACAATGAGTTTTTGGGATTGTGGCGAATATATTTCAACAGCTGCAAAACTAGAAGTTGGTCATCCACCTGGCGCACCTTTATATCAAATTCTAGGCGCTTTCTTCTCTATGTTTGCAACGAGCAAAGAAACTATTGCACTGATGGTCAACATGATGTCTGTATTTTCAAGCGCGTTTACTATTTTATTTATGTTTTGGTCATCATCCATTATTTTAAATAAAATTGTTTCTTCCTATTCCACCGTTGATAAAAACAAAGCAATAGTTATTCTTGGAAGTTCTTTTGTAGGTTCGTTAACCTTCACCTTTTCTGATAGTTTTTGGTCGAGCGCTGTTGAGGCCGAAGTTTATGCGATGGCTTCTTTGTTTATCGCCATACTTTTTTGGCTTGGTTTACGCTGGGAACAAGACATGCATACACCTAGAGGCAATCGATGGTTGCTTCTGATATCATTATTAATAGGATTGTCATTTGGAGTTCACTTCATGGCGCTATTGACTATTCCGGCTATCGGATTTTTATATTTCTTCAAAAATTATAAAACGGTTACTGTTAAAAATTTTATTGTTGCCAATGTTGTAATTGTTGCCGTGTTATTATTCATTTTTAAATTACTACTGCCATACACGCTGGCTTTTTTCGGAAAAATGGAAATTTTTATGGTAAATAGTTTTGGTTTACCATTTAATTCAGGAACCATCTTTGCCACATTATTAATTGTTGCTTTTTTCTATTTTGGATTAAAATATACTCGAGAAAAAGGACATCCTTTTTATAACACAGTTATTTTGTGTATTCTTTTTGTTTTGATAGGTTTCTCAACTTGGATGATGTTACCAATTCGAGCTAATGCAAATGTGGTTATCAACGAAAACAAACCTTCAGATGCTGCGGAAGTTTTAGCGTATTACAATAGAGAACAATATGGTGTAAATCCATTGTTTTATGGACCGCAATACACTGATACCTTTGCTGGCTTGGATGCAGACCAACCTTATCTTGACAAAGCACCTAACTATGAAAGAGATTATAAAACAGGCAAATATGTAATTGTGAATAATTATAAAAATGCAGATCAAAATTCTGATGATGCTCATAAAGCCATTTTACCTCGACTTTGGTACAACCAAGATGAAAATATTATCAAAAATTATATTCAATTTACTGGTGTTCCTAAGTTTAAGCTGAATCATAATTACCCTTATGAAGAAGACTTAGCGCAATATGGCGTAAATTTAGATAGTTTATCCGAAGAGCAAGTAATGCAAGCGGTTGGGCAATTAAAGGAAGAAATGCAAAAAAATATTACTGATTTTAAACAAGCTCATGCACAAAAACAAGTTGACGATGAAGATTATATTTCTTTCCTAAAAAAATATAGTGATTATCTCATTGTAGAAAAGCCATCAACTTGGGACAATATTAGTTTTATGATTGAGTACCAATTTGGGTATATGTATGGAAGATACTTATTGTGGAATTTCGTGGGCAGACAAAATGATATTCAAGGGAAATACGACAATTTAGACGGCAATTGGTTAAGTGGTATTAAATTTATTGATGAAATACATTTAGGTAAAGGAACACAAGAAAATCTTCCTGATGATGTTAAAAATAACAAAGGAAGAAATGTATACTACTTTCTACCTTTCATTATCGGATTAATAGGTTTAATGTATCATGCACAAAGAGATTTAAAGAGTTTTTACGTTTTATTGGTTTTATTCCTGTTTACTAGTATTGCTTTGAAAGTATTCTTGAACGAAAGACCTTTTGAACCTAGAGAAAGAGATTATGCTTTGGTTGGTTCATTTTATGTATTTGCTATTTGGGTTGGCTTTGGCGTGTATGCCATTTACGAAATTATTTCGGGTTATGTTAAATCAAAACTAGCTGGACCAATTGTTGTAGCAGCGTGTTTAGTTGGTTCGCCTATTTTAATGGCTGCGCAAAACTGGGATGATCATGATCGTTCAAATAAATATACGGCTATTGCTATGGCTAAGAATTATCTAGAGTCTTGTGAGCCGAATGCAATTTTATATACCATTGGTGATAATGATACTTTCCCGCTTTGGTACGCGCAAGAAATTGAAGGCATTCGAACCGATATTAAAATTGTTAATACTAGTTTGTTCATGACCGACTGGTATATTGACCAAATGAAGTTTAAAACCTATCAATCTGATGGTTTGCCCATTTCGTTTACTCATGATGAGTATGTTGGGGACAAATTAGATTATGTAGCACATATCCCTAAAACGGATGCGCGATGGGATGTTAAAGACTTTATAAGTTTTATAAAAAATCCTAAATCAACTGTTGATTTGCCTAACGGACAAACCATCCACTTTTATCCTACTAATAAGATTAGAATACCTGTAGATAAGAATGCCATTATCAGAAATAAAGTGGTAAGTGACATCTATTATGACTCGATTGTGCCTTTTATAGATATTGATATTAAAGGTAGCGCTTTGTATAAAAACAGATTGATGATGTTAGATATTTTGGCGAATAACAACTGGAAACGTCCTATTTATTTTACTGGTGGCAGTTTTGGCGATGATGATTATTTGTGGATGAAAGACTACCTTCAATTGGACGGATTGGTATATAAATTAGTGCCCTTGAGAACACCTATCGATAAAGAAAATCCATATGATATGGGACAAATTGATAGCGAAAAGATGTATCGATTTATTACTAATTGGGTTTGGGGCAATGGTGAGCTTACCACTATTTATCATGATCCTGAAACGAGAAAAAATAGTATTTCGTATAGAACCAACATGGCTAGGTTAATGGAACAACTGATTAACGAAGGTAAAATTGATAAGGCGAAAAAAATCATTGATTTAGCCTTGACCAAAATGCCTATTGATTATTATGGTTATTATACCATGGTTGAACCTTTTGCTGGCGGTTATTACGAAGTGGGAGAAAAAGAAAAAGCCAGAGAATTATTGGAAAAATTAATGACTAAATACAAACAAAATCTTACCTACTATGCGGGTATTCAAGCTTCAATTCAAAATGGTATTGCCTCTGATATTATTACCGATATTGAGCGCTATAGAAGTCTATTGACCGTGATGAAAGATAGAGGTGATTTGGAATTTTATAATAAAAATAAACCTATATTCAACTCCTTTACACAACGGTTTACGCGTTTTGGAAGAGAATTGGAATAATTAAAAAGTATTACTTGAAAATGTGCCTACCTGAAAAATATCACGTTGGCACATTTTTTTTATCTTTATAGTATGCGTTTCTGGGTTAAAACTAATCTTATAATCAAAAAGCTGTTTCCCAACTCTGTTTGGGACATTCCTACTACAGAAAAAAAAGTATATCTCACCTTTGACGACGGACCAACACCAGAAATAACCCAATGGGTATTGGAACAACTAAAACACTATGATGCAAAAGCGACTTTTTTTTGCATTGGAAATAATATTGTAAAACATCCAGCAGTATTTCAAAGCGTTATCGATGACGGACATGCAGTAGGCAATCACACTTTTAATCACCTTAACGGCTGGAAAACTTCGACAAAAATTTATATTGAAAATATGACCATGTGCAATGATACTATCTGCTCACTCGTAACTGAACACTGCAAACTATTTCGTCCGCCATATGGGAAGATTAAACCTTCGCAATCGAAAATCTTACGAAAAATGGGTTATACCATCATTATGTGGGATGTTATTTCGTATGATTTTGATGAAAGGATTTCTAAGAATGCTTGTTTAGAAAATGTATTGGCTAACATAAAACCTGGAAGTATTGTTGTATTTCATGACAGTGTTAAAGCATGGAAAAACTTGGAATATGTTTTACCAAAAACGTTGGCTTTTTTGAAAGAAAAGCGGTTTGATTGCGATGTAATAGCGATTTGAAAGTTTAAAACCCCTTGCTGGAAAGAAAAAACCCCTACTGGTTACTCTATCACCCCAACTGGATACTAGAAAACCCTTACTTGTTAATCTATCACCCCAACTGGTTACAAAAGAACCCTAGCTGTTTGCATTATCACCCTAGCTGTATACTGAAAACCCCTACTGGTTACTCTATTACCCCTACTGGATACAAAAAAACCCTTACTGGTTGCTCTAACACCCCAACTGGTTATAAAAAACCCTAGCTGTTTGCATTATCACATTAGCTGTATACTAAAAACCCTTACTTGTTGCTCTGTCACCCTAACTGGTTACAAAAAAACCCTAGCTGGTTGCTCTATCACCCTAACTGAATACAGAAAAACCCCAATTGACGACGGTATCACCCCTGGTAAGCTTTTTTTAACCGCAAAGCTCGCAAAGGTTTACGCAGAGAGCGCAAAAGTTATTTTAGCCAGAGATTAAACGGATTTTTAAAATTTTCTAACCGCAAAGCTCGCAAAGGTTTACGCAGAGAGCGCAAAAGTTAT
>NZ_JBCGDO010000027.1:0-27815 GCF_038739835.1 Flavobacterium aureirubrum | reverse complement strand
AACTCCAAAAGTTATAGTTGTCAATAGATATTTAGTTCTTGTCATTTTGCTTATTTTGTCAATTTACGGGTCGTCCTTAAAATAACCGCTAACTTGTATATAGTCGCTACTTTATAGCGACTATACAACCATATTAGGTAGATTGTCGCTACTCAGTAGCGTATTTACTTCAAATATAATTATTAATTTATCACAACCCACCAAACACCCTTTCAATCCCTCCAATAACTATACTATATAGTCCCAACACTTCGCAATAAACAAGCTCAATTTTTGGATTTATTTTAATCCCGAAACTTCGGGATAGTTTTTTGGAGAGTTGTGCAACATCCTCGGCGTGCCCAATTTATTAGCCAAACTCAAAACATGGAACTCACCCTACAATAGAAAAGGTTTGTTTTTGATAAAAACGACCTATATAAAACTGTTTTTAGCCACAATTCTTTTTAAAACCAGTCAAAGTAAATCAAAAATCAGCATGGCTTAAAACCCGTTTATAGCAGCTTTAAAAAGTAAAAACAGTAGAGGAAAGGGAGTTTTTTCACAGCCTGACGTTCCGGCGCTTGGCGAGGTTGCGAACTTCGGAACAAATTATTTTCTGTTAAAGAAAAAAATTCTTGCGAAAGAAAAATGTGAATTTTGCACATTTTTCGCCATTTCTTCAAACCGCTGTTACCAGCAGTATTTATTTGAATTTCTCTTTTACTTTAAATAAATAAGAAAGCTGATTTCCCTCACTTTTTAATTCAGACTCCATTAATGAAATCTTGTTTTCTTTGAACTTAAATAATATATCTGAAAGTTTTCTCAATCTAAATTTAGCTACATTTTCTATTAATTCTGCACCTGTCTGAATACTTGTTTGGAAGACACTGTTACTCGTTTTGAGTTTATGAATCTTAATAGCTTGTTCATATTTATATTTTAAATATCTATATTCTTCTTCGATCTCATTTATGCTTTTGTTGGATTTCGAAATACTTGTAATCCAATTTCTTAATCCCCAAATAGAATTATAAGTTTCAGGGTCATTTTTAAAATCAAATATTTGTTCCCAAGCTAAATTTTCTACTTTGACAATTGGAAAATCTTCTAAAATGAGATTATATGTTTCTGTTTTTACATTTGTAATATTGTCAATTTCGTAAATAGATGAACTAGATGGTATTACTGTAAATTTAGATTGATCATATGAAGTTGATAGAATTCTTGTTTTCAAATCATGACATAAATTACACAAGTCAAAAAAGCCGGCCATAGTTAATGTCTTTTCGTCGCTCATTTTGGATTGAATTATTGGTGTTATTTTTTTATGAATAGCACCATATTCATTTTCGTTCGCCAATTGCTTATAATCAAAGATTACCTTGCCTTCCTCGGCTAAATATTCTAGATTTTGATTTCGAAACTCTAAATCATCTGTTTTAGTTTTTTTATAATAAGCATCCCAACTTCCAAAATTTTCCTTAATGTTTTCATTCATAGCAATTAAACCTTGATAGATAATGAAGTCATTTAAAGATATAAGACCTTTTTTTTCTAAGATTGAGCGTTGCCCATCAAAAAGCTGTTGTTCAATCACTTCTTTCCACTCAGATAATCCTACAATGAAAATTTTATCAAAAAATAATAGTTCTCGCTTTATATCATCTAAGCCATTAAGTGAATTTATATTTCTTAGTCCAATTAGTTCATTCATGTCTAGTGTGGTTAAAATATTGCTGGTAACTTGTATATACCCGCTACAAAGTAGCGCATATACACCCAAAACAGGGTGGATAGGCGCTATTGAATAGCGTATTTGTTTCAAAAATAGAAATAAAAGTTGTATTACAAATCATCAAAAGGACTTTTGATTTGTGGAATACTTTTCGTACTAACAGGAGTATATATTTCAGTTGTTTTACTACTATGACCTAGCAACTCTAAAATATACCTTAAATCTGTACCCCTCTCAAGTAAACACCTCTAACCACCATCCGCTCACTACCCTCAGAGGCGCACTACGTCAGTTTCTGGCGGAGCCGTCTACTCGATTAGCAACAGTATCAAAAATACAGCAGTGTTGATACTATCATAATAATTAAAAATACTGAAATTGTCCCAGTTGTAAATCCCATAACTTTTAGCAGTTGTTTTACTTCTATATGTTGCCTTTCTGTTGACATAGAGAGTTGAAAAATGGTCGATAATGCAAGTATTATAAACAGTATGATATCGAACACAATTGAAAACCATTCATTGCCGAAAAGTGATACCCACGATTGGATGAAGCTTTTATATCCAATTTTCGTGTCTTTTTTTTGAATTGGAATTGGACCTAAAATCTCGCCGTCTAGAATTTTTCCTTTAGACGATATTTTGATATTAGGTGTATTAAGTATGTAAGCATCGATAGTGATTTCGTCTTTAGGATTTAATAGACTTGGATTATAAATTATTTCGCTTGAATTAGGCTTGTTTTTGAATACAAGAGATGAGTTCTGTTGATTAGCATTTTCTTTTTCATTAGCTTGTAAAATAATGCTCTTTGCTCCATTTAAATATTGAATGTTGATATTAATTGGTCCATCTATGAAATCATTTTTAGTAAGACATAATGTACCCGAATTTTTTATCTTAAATGTTATTTTTGAAATATTTTCAACATCCGAACTGTCATATGTTATTTTTAAATCGCTAACAATATCTTTAGATTCTGATATAATTGGATCTATATCGCTATAAACTATCGAAATTTGTTTAGTATCCTTGTCAAAAACATTTATTAGATAAGTAATAAGAAAAGGTGCTATAATGCCAAAAAGAGTAACAGTAAATTCGGTTTTTTTATACCAAGGCTTATTTGTAGTGTTTGTCATATAATTAGGGTTTTAAGATATTGTTGCTAACGTCAGACTGTAAAAAACCTCCACAATCTCTTTTTCAAATATACTAAAATAGTTGTAAGAAAACCAGCCTGTAATTTTGTTTTTATATTTATATAAAATTAAAACCACATAAAGGGAGTGGTGCAGTACCCTCACAGGCGCACTCCGTCAGTTTCTGGCGGAGCCGTCTACTCGATTATATGCAGGCTTAAATTTTTATCCTTTTTTCGGATATGACAACACCTTCATTTGTAGGTCTAATTAAAATATTATGATTTAGAAGAATTTCTTCTGCGGTTTTGTCACTCATCGCATAAAACGTCTCACTAAAATCTAATGCCAATTTAGGAAATGATAATATTGCACTGACTCTTTTCTTTTCATCAAAAACTTCTTTCATTCTCAAATAATTTACCGTGCTAATAATCTGATTTATCATTTTGTTAGGATAACCATATTTCGGATTGAAGGCAGTTGAAATATCATTAGAATATTTTGTTTCGGCTAACAACATCCAATCACTATCATTACAAGTAGTTGGAAAAAGAACACATTCACAGTGTTCAACTTGACCTTCTTCACTCGCAACTGTTAATGCATTGTCATCAAACGCAAAATATTGTATCTCGATAGGTCTGGAATTGTTGAGATAGACATGTTCAATTTGTGGTAATATCTCTACTACCTCTACATTTCCACCATTATGTTTTTTATAATCTACAATAAAAATATCAGTAGAACTAACAACACCATTTCGTTGTTTAGGAATCGTTTGCTTAAACTTCTGGATCATAATAGCTCAACATTTCAAAATATTCATCCATTATTTCTTTGGTAATTTCGTTGAAATAATGTTTCGTGACTGTTTTAGTATTCTTGTCTATTACTGAATTTAGTTCGCCATGATTTACTTGCCAAATCGAAACTAAATCAGGATTTAGCCAAGACTTTGAATTTATTATTTCGCTTTGACTTGAATTCTCCTTTGTAAATTCATCTTTAACATTGAAACCCATTAAGCAATTATTAATAGAATACAATATATATGGGCTATGAGTCGTAAGGATTAGGTTATGATCCCGATCATCATTCATTTTGTCGAACAAATAGTTTATCAAATGACGTTGTGTAGTAGGGAAAAGGTTTTGCTCAGGTTCTTCTATTATAAAATTTGTGCTGAAGTAGGATTCAAGACCTTGAGCCTTTTGATAAGAATTCAATAATTTACGGATATCGCTTTCATCAAGTTTGAAATCAGTAAAATCTTTAAAATTTTTTGAAGTATACTTTGATAAATCAATTAGTTTAAAAAGATTATCTGAAAGAAACTTGTTCAATGAATCTTTTTCATCAACAGAATTTGAAATGTTTTTATTAAAGATATAATCTGTTAAATATTCAATATTTACTATTAAAGGAATTACGGATTGTAAGCCACTTGAACCTTCTCGTAATAAAATTTCTTTTTTATTTTCAAGTATCAATATTTCGTTATCACTTTCGGGATGGTTATAAAACTTAATGCCAAGATTTAATATATCTAGGGAGTTGCTACGCTCAAAAACTCTTTTCGATGTGAACCAGTCATAAACAAAACTCATGATATTATCATTAGTTTCTTTATATTTGGATAAGTTAGGAATTACAGATACAAAATTTCTTTCTGATGGAATGTATATGTTTTTTGATTTTTTGTAAATGGTAGAAGTTCTTTTTTTTCTAATACTTTTTTTCAGCTTTTTACCCTTATATGAAATTTTAACGAAGTCAGTTTCATATGAAAATAATGAATTTTCGCTAAAATAATTTTCGCTAAGTCTATGAAACTCCAACAATTGCTCAAAAACATCATATTCAAATTCCCCATCGAGTAAAAATCGTTTTTCTGCCCACTGACAAAAGCTAATAATTTTTGCAATAGTACTTTTACCACTACTTTGCGGTCCCATTAAGATGTTAATTTTATTTAATTCAACATCCACGGATTTTACTGGTCCAATATTAAAAATCTGTATTCGCTTCATTTAGTTTTTCAATTTGCACAAAGATAGTTATAAATTTGTTTAAATTTTAATCTACCTATTTTAGGACGATGCAGAACGGAAGCTTGCACACAACTTGTATATACCCGCTACAAAGTAGCGCATATACACCCTAAACTAGGTAGATAGGCGCTATTGGATAGCGTATTTACTTCAAATATAATTATTAATTTATCACAACCCACCAAACACCCTCTCAAATCCTTCAATAACTATACTTTATAATCCCAAGACTACGGGATAAAAACAACGCCCTCCAACGCACAACTCCCAACCAAAACCCTTCGCATCGACAATTTCACCACGTGCAACGACGACTCAACACCTTTACAACGACAATTTCATCACGTGCATCGACAATTTTACACCCTTGCAACGACAATTTCAACACGTGTAATTACAATTTCAACACGTGTAATGACAATTTCACACCCTTGCAACGACAATTTCATCACGTGTAATGACAATTTCACACCCTTGCAACGACAATTTCAACACGTGCAACGACAATTTCACACCCTTGCAACGACAATTTCACACCCTTGCAACGACAATTTCATCACGTGCAACGACAATTTAACTAAAGTTTTTTCTTATTAATTGATTAGGACAAAACAACTAAACCATTTTTTTTCACAATAAACAACCAAAAAATAGCATTTTTTAGCACAAATTATGTTAAAAAACAAGAAAATAACAGCAATAAAACAGAAATAAATACAAATAATCACTTAAATACGTAAAATACTGTTAAAATTATTCTTAAAATTTTAACAGTTGTTAAATAAAAATTCTTAAAAAAATGATAAAAAAATAAAAACAACACCACCGTTTGGAAATTAAAATTTTCCTTTTCTAAATTTGTCTCGTTGATTTACCCCAAATCTACAAATTATTATTAACTAAATACTTAACGTTATGAACGCAAATCAAGAAAACAGATTTAGCATGTTTTTAGTCTTAATTGACTATTTAACAAATTTAGGCACAGGAGTGCTTAGTTCACTTCCCGAATTCCTACAAACCTTCCAACTCTTTTCCGCAAACGTGGAAAAACTACGGCTAAAAAACGAACAACAACGCAAAATGCTTGGTGGCTACAGAATCGAAAAAACCATTGGTAAAGTAGAAGCCGTGAACACCGGCCTTAACCTGGCTCAAATCATTAGAGCGTATGCAGTAGCAATCAACGATGTAATACTTCAAAACGAAATGAAGTTCACTAGGTCAATCCTGCTTAGAAAAAGAGATAACGACACAGCCGCAGACCTCGCAGCAATTATCAAGAAAGCTACACTACTTCAGGCTGACATCCTTCCTTATGGTGCCACGCCAGCGGTTATAGAAAAAGCAACCAATGATTTAAACAATTTTAGCAGCAATATCCCTTTGCCTCGCGCTAGCATCAATGCGCGAAAAGTAGTTACGCAAGACATTAAAATCTTGTTTCAAGAAAACGCAAACTACCTTAAATTTATGGACGACCTCGTGTTAACAAAACGTATTTCTGACAACGAGTTCTATCGTGCCTATACCGCTAACCGAAAAGTGGTTAACAACCACGGTAAAAAATTGGCCTTGCGTGGTATAATTACGGATGCAAACAGTAAACCTATTGCCGGTGTTACCGTGGCAGTCCGCGATATAAAAGTAGAAACAAAGTCAACAGATAAAGGATACTACGAATTTAAAAACCTGCCCAAAGGTACACAAATCATTACCTTCTCGCGAGCTGGTTTCATAACCCAAAGTATCCCTGTAGCCATCATTGCTACCCAAAGAGCGGAACAAAACGTAACCCTGCAAGCGGCAGATGAACAAGCCACAACCACCTAAACGTCTCGGGAAAGCAACATCACAAACACTTCTACAAATCCAGTAGAAGTGTTTTTTTTTAAATAGAAGTAGAGCAACGCTAATAAATGCAAAAACCAAGCAGCAAACGGCGCACGCCAGTAGGAGTAAAGCGCAACAAACCAGGAGGATTAGTCATCACCAGTATCAGTAAGTTTAAAAGGATAATCACCAAACAGTGCGGCCAATTTCTTAGCCTGATAAGGCTTTTTACTATACTTGTTCGATAGTGCTATAATCATCACCTTTTCTTTGCGCAACGTGATAAACGACGAAGTATTCCCGTGCCACCAGCCATTATGAAAATAAAAAGGAGCGCCTTTTTCAAATTCAATCATTCTAATGCCCAGTCCATAATTCTTCAGCCCTTTGCTTTCATAACTATAACCCTTGTAGGTTTTAGAAATAAGTTCCGAGTTCAAAAAAAAGTCAGCATACCGCGCCGTGTCAAAAGCCAGCAAATCGCGTGGTGTCGAGTAAATATTTTTATCTCCATAAATGCCATCCAGATAATCCGTACCAATTTCTACGTTATTCCCTTTATACGAAGGAACAATCGTGCCCCGATCTTTTTCAAAATCACATACAAAAGTGTTATGCATCCCCAGCGGCAAAAAAATCATTTCCCTTAGCGCTTCAGGATAGGGGAGCTTGGTAATCTTTTCAATAAGTAAAGCCAAAATAGCATAGTTGGTATTACAGTAACTAAATCGGGTATCGGTTTTAGTTTCCAGCGGAATTTTTTTCTCCACCATCACAGTGACAATGTCTTCATTCGTCAGCATTTTTTTGGTGTCCCAATTGCCGTTTTCATACGTGAAATAAGCATAACTTTTCATCCCGCTTCTATGGTTAAGCAACGTCTGAACAGTAACCTCCGGATACGGAAAATTGGCAATAATAGTAGTAACTTTCTGCTCCAGTTGTAGTTTTTTAGCATCAATAAGCATCAAGATAGCAGTAGCAGTAAGCACTTTACTCACTGACGCTATGTGCAAAGGAGTATCTTTCGTTATTTTTTCTCCCGTGCTTTTGTTGGCAAATCCCATGTAGTTTTCATAAATGATTTGTCCATTTTTCGCTACTAGAAAACTAATGTGGTCATTCCGTTCCGAAAATGTTTTTTCAAAAAACTGAGAAACACCATATCGTTTGTCGTTGATATAAGCCGCAGTCAGTAAAGGCAATGCCTCCTTCAGCGGTTGCATCACGGGTATACCTTTATCATTAATCTTGATAATACCATCCTCATTCTTTTCTTGTTTAGAGCAAGATAGCGTGATAAGGAATACAAAAAGCAGTAAAATTTTATAGTAGTAAGTAGAAAAAGTCATTTTTATAATGGATAAACCACAAATATAAATATTCATGCTACATCACGATGCCTAAGTAGAGAAAGCTATTAACATGTTTTTCACAATCCAATTCAATACGCCAGGCAGGTCAATAATTCAAAAAACGATTTACTACAGCTGCAATTTATTTCTTTACAAAAGTTTTGAAAACGTTTTCGTTACTACTACTTTTGGCAACACTAAATCTTGTCCAATGAAATTCGGAATTATTAAAGAAAGAAAAAATCCGCCCGATAGAAGAGTCGTTTTCACACCTGATGAAGTAGTACGATTAAAAACAGAACATCCCGAAGTAGAAATCAAAGTCGAAAGTTCGGATATCCGAGTATTTAGCGATGACCAATACCGTGACAAAGGCATCACCGTGGCAGAGGATATTACAGATTGTGACGTATTTTTTGGCGTAAAAGAAATTCCCGTAAACGATTTAATTCCCAATAAAAAATACTTCTTTTTTTCACATACAATAAAAAAGCAAATACACAATCAAAAATTGCTGCAAGCTATTCTACACAAAAACATTACATTATACGACCACGAAACCATTGTCGATAAAAACAACAAACGCCTGATTGGTTTTGGTCGCTACGCAGGAATAGTAGGCGCATACAACGGCTTTAGAGCTTTCGGAATAAAATACGAATTATTTACACTACCCAAAGCCGAAACCCTACGAAGCAAAGAAGATTTAGTAGCAAAGCTAAAACGTCAAACCTTACCCAACATAAAAATTGTGCTAACAGGAAACGGCAAAGTAGGCATGGGTGCCAAAGAAATGCTCGACGGAATGAAAGTAAAACAAGTAACGGTCGATGAATTTTTAAACAAAATTTATACACAACCGGTTTATGTGCAAGTAGATGTGTTGGATTATAACAAACGAATGGATGAAAAGCCATCATCAAAATCAGATTTTTATACCAATCCAAAAGAATACACCTCAAACTTTGAGCGTTTTACAAAAGTAGCCGATATTTTCATGGCAGGACATTTTCATGCCAATGGTTCACCCGATATTCTAACCCAAGAAATGCTAAAAGCTTTCGATTGCAAAATAAAAATAGTAGCAGATATCTCTTGCGATGTCAACGGACCAATAGCTTGCACCATAAAAGCTTCCACCATCGGGGAACCATTTTATGGCTATTTACCTAGTGAAAACAAAGAAGTGCCCTATACACATCCGGGTGCAATAATGGTCATGGCAGTCGATAATTTACCATGCGAGTTGCCCAAAGACTCCAGCGAAGGTTTTGGCGAAATGTTTATGGAGCATGTAATTCCCGCTTTTTTCAACAACGACAAAGACGGAATCCTAGAACGCGCAAAAATCACCGAAAACGGAAAGTTAACACCCCGATTTGCCTATCTACAGGATTACGCAACAGAAAATACTAGTCCAGCAATTTAGATAAATAATGTGATACTCTTAAATAGTTGATGATATGCAATACAAATCGGGTGCGCTAATTTTGCTCTTCTTTTCAACCTTTTTTTCCTTTGCTCAAGAAATGCAGGGCAAATTCTCCAAAGAAGTAACAA
Organism: Flavobacterium aureirubrum; assembly: GCF_038739835.1. Taxonomy (NCBI): domain Bacteria; kingdom Pseudomonadati; phylum Bacteroidota; class Flavobacteriia; order Flavobacteriales; family Flavobacteriaceae; genus Flavobacterium; species Flavobacterium aureirubrum. The sequence continues at coordinate 18,152 of NZ_JBCGDO010000027.1, read as the reverse complement.
CCATAGTAACGCTTAATTATATACTACAATTACCCGATAATCAAAAAGAAAAATTTCCATTGCTGCTTTTTCTTCACGGTTCAGGCGAAAGAGGAACCAATTTAGAATTGGTAAAAAGTCATAGTCCCTTTACCTATAAAAATCTAATACAAGCGCCAGTAGCAATACTAGCACCACAATGTCCAGAAAATGTTTGGTGGGATACCACCGCCATTTATGAACTCATAAAAGAAACCATAGCAAAATATAATATTGATACATCCCGAATTTACTTAACAGGATTAAGCATGGGCGGATGGGGAACATGGAAATTAGCCTGCGAACATCCCGAACTTTTTGCAGCCATTGCACCCGTTTGCGGACCAGTAGATGTGACCACACTGGTTGACGCACCAAAGTTAACCATGCCAATTCGTATTTATCACGGTGCGCTAGATGATGTTGTTTTGGTAACAGAGTCAATAGAAATGCACCAAGAATTAAAAAAAGAAAATAAACAATCGGAATTAATTATTTTTCCAAATGACAATCATAACAGTTGGGATTCTACCTATTCTAATCCCGAATTTTACAAGTGGTTACTATCACAGCGAAAAAAGTAAACTAAAATGAAATTGTTAAAAGCCCAAACCATTGTATTTATTTTCTTCATGGGAATAAATAGTTACGCACAAAATAAAGCAGCCAAAGTGTTAGCTCCGAGAGATATTTTTGTTTCAGAATTAATGGCAAAAATGACAATCGAAGAAAAGATAGGACAGTTGAACCTGCCCACTTCTGGCGATATTACCACGGGTCAAGCCAATAGTTCCAATGTGGCTAAAAATATCGAACAAGGAAAAGTAGGCGGTTTATTCAATATCAAATCGTTACAAAAAATTAAAGAAGTGCAAAAAATTGCCGTAGAAAAATGCCGACTTAAAATTCCATTACTTTTCGGGATGGATGTTATTCACGGTTATGAAACTACGTTCCCAATTCCGCTGGGGTTATCTTGTACTTGGGATATGAATTTGATAAAAAGAAGCGCTCAAATTGCAGCACAAGAAGCCACTGCTGATGGTATCAATTGGACCTTTTCGCCAATGGTTGATATTTCTCGTGATCCACGTTGGGGAAGGGTTTCAGAAGGTTCAGGAGAAGATGCTTATTTGGGAAGTCAAATAGCCAAAGCTATGGTAACCGGTTATCAAGGCGATGATTTAGCTAAAAATAACACACTACTTTCTTGCGTTAAACATTTCGCATTGTATGGCGCACCCGAAGGCGGACGGGAATACAATACCGTGGACATGAGCCGAATTAGAATGTACAACGAATATTTTCCACCTTATAAAGCGGCTATTGATGCTGGAGTAGGTTCGTTGATGGCATCATTTAACGAAGTGGACGGCATTCCTGCCACAGCTAATAAGTGGCTCATGACGGATGTGTTGAGAAAACAATGGGGTTTTAAAGGTTTTGTGGTTACCGATTATACCGCCATCATGGAAATGGAATACCACGGTATTGGCGACTTGCAAACGGTTTCGGCTTTAGCACTGAAAGCAGGAATAGAAATGGATATGGTAAGCGATGGTTTTCTCAATACGCTAAAAAAATCGCTCGACGAAGGAAAAGTTACTAGGCAAGAAATTGATAATGCGGTGCGCTTAATCCTTAATGCCAAATACGATTTAGGTTTGTTTCACGATCCCTACCGATATTGTGATGAAAAAAGAGCCAAAACCGAAATTTTTACTACATCCAATAGAAATGAAGCTCGAAAAATTGCCGCACAATCTTTGGTTTTATTAAAAAATGAGAACCAGTTGTTGCCTTTAAAAAAATCGGGAACGATAGCAGTAATTGGACCATTGGCCGATGCCAAAGAGAATATGGCTGGAACTTGGAGTGTAGCTACCAAACAAGAAAACTCCATTTCGTTAGTAGCAGGAATTAAATCTGTTGTGGGAACTTCCGCAAAAGTGCTATATGCTAAAGGAAGTAATTTAGACTATGATGAACAGTTAGAAGAACGCGCAACGATGTTTGGAAAAACACTGAATCGTGACAAACGTTCAAAAGAAGAATTAATGGCAGAAGCACTCAAAATTGCCAATCAATCGGATGTGATTATTGCAGCTCTCGGCGAATCGGCGGAGTTCAGTGGTGAATGCAGCAGCCGAACAGCTATTACCATTCCACAGGCTCAAAAAGATTTATTAGTAGCGTTACAAAAAACAGGAAAACCCGTTGTGTTAACACTTTTCAACGGTCGTCCACTCGATTTAACGGATGAAAACGCAACCGTTCCAGCTATTTTAGAGGTATGGTTTGCAGGTAGCGAAGCAGGTTATGCTATAGCCGACGTGTTATTTGGAAACGAAAATCCATCGGGTAAATTAACGATGACGTTTCCTCGAACGATTGGTCAAATTCCTATTTATTACAATGCCAAAAACACGGGAAGACCTTTAGGTAATACAGAAGGAAAATTTGAAAAGTTCAAAACAAACTATATCGACGAACGAAACGAACCGTTATTTCCGTTCGGGTTTGGATTGAGCTATACTACTTTTACCTATGGAAATCTTTCCATTTCATCCAATACAATGACCGCATCGGAAACCATTAAAGTTTCGGTTCCTGTAACCAATTCGGGTAATTATGATGGAAAAGAAGTTGTTCAGTTATACATCCGTGATGTTGTAGGTTCAGTGACACGACCAATAAAAGAATTGAAAGGTTTCCAAAAGATAGATTTTAAAAAAGGAGAAACTAAAACCGTCACCTTTGACATTTCAGTAGAAGATTTAAAGTTTTATAACTCTGATTTGCAATTTGTGGCAGAGCCAGGAAAATTCGAAGTATTTATCGGTACTAACTCCGATACTACGAGCAAAATAGCATTTGAGTTGATGAATTAGTTTTTTTGTTCCTCTATGAAAACCCTTTGGTCGTCTGCCAAAGGGTTTTTTTAAAAATAAAAGTTATTTCTATCTTTAGCAAAATTATAATTACATGAAAAAAATACTTTCTCCCATGTTGCTTCTGTTTGTTTTCTTTGTTTCGGCACAAAGTATTCAATCGCCTTCCAAGCAAATCTTGCTCGATTTTAAATTAGCAGAAAACGGTAGACCAACGTATTCGGTTACCTATAAAAATAAACCAGTCGTACTTCAAAGTTCATTAGGAATTTATTTAAAAGACGGTTCCAATCTTGCTAGTAATTTTTCCAGTGAAGGCATAAAAAATAGAACATTTAACGAAAGTTGGAAACCCGTTTTGGGCGAACAAGCAACCATCGTGAACCATTATAATGAAATGACGGTTGCTTTGACACAAGCTGGAACGAATAGAAAAATGAATATTATTTTCAAAGTCTATGATGAAGGTGTGGCTTTTCGTTATGAATTTCCAAAACAAAAGGACTTGAATTATTTTATCATTAAAGAGGAAAAATCAGAATTTAACTTAGCAGGAAATCACAAAGCCTTTTGGATACCGGGCGATTTTGATAGTCAAGAATACGAATACAACGAAACCCTTTTATCTGATGTCGACACCGAAAAAATAAACCTCAATAACGGTATTGGCGTCAAATCCATCACAGGAAAATATGCCGTTCAATCGCCATTAATGATGAAATCTGCTGATGGTTTATACATCAATATCTTTGAAGCCGCAACGGTAAACTATCCAATTATGCATTTGGAGCTAAACCCAAAAACCTTTGGACTAACTTCTCTATTAGTTCCAAACGCTATTGGCGATAAAGCCTATTTGCAAGCACCATGCGTTTCACCTTGGAGAACAATTATGGTTAGCGATGATGCGCGTGATATTGTTAGTTCAAAAATGATTTTGAATTTAAACGAACCTTCTAAAATTGAAGATACTTCATGGATAAAACCGATGAAATATGTGGGAGTTTGGTGGGAAATGCACATCGGTAAATCGACTTGGGATTATGCAGGAAGTCAAAATGCACAAAACGTACTAACGCAAGATTTAATTCCTTCGGGGAAACATGGCGCAACCACTGCCAATACAAAACGGTATATTGATTTTGCTGCAAAACATGGTTTCGACGGTGTTTTAGTAGAAGGTTGGAACGTAGGTTGGGAAGATTGGTTTGGCAATTGGAAAGAAGATGTTTTCGATTTTGTAACACCTTATCCCGATTTTGATTTAAAAGAAGTTAACGATTACGCCAAATCAAAAGGAGTGAAAATGATCATGCACCACGAAACTTCAGGTTCGGTGGCCAATTATGAAAGACATTTAGACCGAGCGTTAGATTTGATGAAAAAATACGGTTATCCTGCCGCAAAATCAGGTTATGTTGGTAAAATTATTCCCCGTGGCGAATTCCATGACGGACAATCGATGGTCAATCATTTCAACCACGTAGCGCGTCGTTTTGCCGATTATAAATTGATGGTCAACTCACACGAAAGTTCTCGTCCAACAGGTTACCACAGAACCTATCCCAATTATATAGCAGCCGAAGCAGCACGCGGAAACGAATTCAATGCGTGGAGCAACGGAAATCCGCCAATGCACGAAACTATTTTACCATTTACACGTCTTCTTGGTGGACCAATGGATTACACGCCAGGAATTTTTGAAATCAAAATGAGCGCTTACGACAAAACCAAAAAAGAACAAGTTCACACGACTTTAGCCAAACAATTAGCACTATACGTAACCATGTATTCACCGTTGCAAATGGCAGCCGATTTACCAGAAAACTACGAAAAATATCCCGATGCCTTTCAGTTCATTAAAGATGTTGCTGCCGATTGGCAAGACAGCAAATACCTCGAAGCCGAACCAGGCGATTATTTAACCGTTGCCCGTAAAGACAAAAAATCAGAGAACTGGTTTCTGGGTGCTATCACCGACGAAAATGCCAGAACTTCTGAAATAAAACTCGATTTTCTTTCGCCAAATAAAAAATACAAAGCCACCATTTATCAAGACGGAAAAACAGCACATTGGGAGAAAAACCCAATCAACTATGAGATAAAAACGATGACCGTTACCTATAAAGATTTTATCCAATTAAACCTTGCTGCTGGTGGAGGAACCGCAATTAGTTTCGAACCAATTAATTAATCAATTTCAAAAATCAATATCAATATCAACAACAAATTCAATTATACTTAATACAACAATACAGTACAAAATTAACCATTAACCAAAAAAAAACCATGAGTACAGAACAAATTAAAACCAATTGGGCACAATTCATTCCATTAGTAACGGTCTTTTTCTTTTGGGGATTTGTAGCTGCTAGTAACGATATTTTAATCCCTGTTTTTAAAGAAGCATTCGATTTATCACAGGTAGAAAGCCAGTTGGTTTCCTTGGCATTTTATATTGCCTATACTGTTGGTTCGCTGTTATATTTATTGATTTCGTATTTGACCAAAGGCGATTTGATTAACCGTATTGGGTACAAAAACTCCTTAGCGTTAGGATTACTGATTTCAGCATTAGGAACCTTGTTGTTTTATCCTGCGGCAAACACAGGTTCGTTTCCGTTGATGTTGTCGGGTTTGTTTATTGTGGCACTTGGTTTTTCGTTGCAACAAACGGTAGCCAATCCGTTAGCGATTGCACTTGGACCAATTACTACAGGTTCACAACGATTGACGATGGCTGGAGGAATTAACAACCTTGGCACAACGATTGGACCGCTAATTGTGAGTTTCGCTATTTTTGGTTCGGCTACTTCTGGAAATACAGAAATGAGTATCGAGAGTGTAAAAATTCCCTATTTGGTTCTGGGTGCTGCTTTCTTATTAGTAGCTATTTTATTGAAATTCTCTTCCTTGCCAGACAAACCCGCTGCAATTGTAGAATCCGAAAGCGACACCAATAGCGCTAGAAGTTCGGCGTTGAAATACCCACAATTAGTATTGGGAATGATTGCCATCTTTGTATATGTTGGTGTAGAAGTTTCTACAGCAAGTAATCTTCCTGCGTATATGGAGAAAAACTTAGGCTTTTTAACTAAAGACATTGCGCCTTATATTTCCTTATACTGGGCGAGTTTGATGATTGGTCGTTGGACTGGTGCTGTAGAAGCGTTTACCGACAATATGAGTACACAAAAAATATTGCGTTTCATTGCGCCTTATTTAGCCTTTGGTGTGTTCTTATTAGTTAATGCTATTGCCAAACACGATTTAACGCCGTTCTATGTATATGCTTTAATCATTTTAGTATTGATTGCGGCAGATATTGCCAGCAAAGGAAACCCTGCACGAATGCTATTGATTTTCTCTGGTTTGGGTATTGCCGCTTTACTAGTTGGAATGGCAACCGATGGCATGGTGAGTGTGTATGCGTTTACTAGCGTTGGTTTATTTTGCAGTACGCTTTGGCCTTGTATCTTTACCTTAGCCGTTAGCGGATTAGGAAAACACACCAGCCAAGGCAGCAGCTTTTTGATTATGATGATTATGGGTGGTGGTTTTGTGAGTTTACTACAAGGTTATGTGGCAGATATTGCTACTATTCAATCGAGTTATATAGTTGGCGTGTTGTGTTTTGCCTATCTAGCGTTCTACGCGTGGAAAGTAAGCGGTATTCTAAAAACACAAGGCATTACGTTTGACAAAAAAGTAAGCGGCGGACATTGATTTTAGACTGCTTAGAATTTAGACTTCTTAGATTTTTAGATTAATAAAGAAACCCTGTTAGTGATAGCAGGGTTTTTTTGGTTTAATTATGGCACAAAGTCGGGACACTTTTCGCAGCTGGGGGGCAAAATGAAAATCAAATCTTGTCAATTCTTTTAGATCTCAAATAATTTGAAAAAAATAGTGCTAAAAATATTCCGAAAACAAACATTTTAGTTCCGTAACTTTTTGTAGTTGTTTGAACATTTAATAAAAAGTACAATAACAAAATTAGAGTTGGTATAAAATTTAGGATTACTTTTTTTTTGGTAACAAGCAAATCAACAATGAGTAAAATTATACTATTCAAAATTGATATTACAAAAAATGGAATTCCTTTAGCAAGTATAAGCCAAAAAAATCCAGAAATTCCGCCTTCAATTGCCATCAATAGAACTGAAATTGTAATTAGAAGCATAAAAGTCAAAAAGAAATTTAAAAAGAATTCTTTAGTTACCATTTCAAAATTAAGTTAATTGTATCAGTTTGTCTTGTCCTGAAATAGGTTTATCCCGATAGCGCGGATTTGCAATCCGTGCCCGCAATCAGCTTCAAAACAAATATAACCAAATAAACCATAACCCAAAAAATAGTTGCTTACATCAAAAGTAACTATTCCACTAAAAAAAAAGCTCTTTTTAACTCCTATTTGGGTTGGTTTTTAGGTTAAAAAAGATGGTTTTTGGTGTTTATGGTGGCACGAAGTTAGTGTAGTTTCCTTTCAGCATACCATGTCACGCTCGTGCCCTATATGTATGAAGCTCTCAGCATACTATGCCCGCTGGCGCAGATTTGCAACCTTTCAACACCATCAAAGCCGCACTCCGTCAGTTTCTGGCGGAGCCGTCTACTCGATTATAAACAGTTTTTTATTCTATTTTTCCCCAAGTTGTGTTAAGAATAGTTCTGTCATATTTTAACATTGGCTTTGGTTTCTTTGTTGTAGGATCGACTTCATAGAGGAAAGGAACATGTGTTTTTCTATCAGGTTTTTTACTAGGAATTACTTTTATTTTTTGTCCGATACTATACTCTTTATAGTTCGAGAGATTTAATACTCTTATTGTATCTCCATTTTGAGTTTTAACAATTGACATCGACATGCACTCAGACAAAGATTTACGATTAGTTTTTACACATTTAGCATGAACAATAATTTCACCAACAAATGAGTCTTTAATTTCAAAATATTTCCATTCTTTTTGAGTTAATTGAACGTAATTAAACACTTTAGCATCTTCTGTAGTGTTCTGAGAAAATACAGAATAACTAACTAAAAATAAGAGTCTTAAAAAATATTTTTTCATAAATTGTTTATAACTTGTTTATAGGTGTGATAAAATCAGACCTATACAACCATATTTGGGTAGATAGGTCTGACTGGTATCAGACTTTTTCGCTTTTGTAAATATACATATAAATCTTATAAATCATCAAAAGGACTTTTGATTTGTTGAATACTTTTCGTACTTACATCAGTATATATTTCAGTTGTTTTACTACTACTATGACCTAGCAAATCTAAAATATACCTTAAATCTGTACCCCTCTCAAGTAAACACCTCTAACTACCATCCACTCACTACCGTCAGAGGCGCACTCCGTCAGTTTCTGGCGGAGCCGTCTACTCGATTAGCAGTAGTTGTTTAATTTAACCACCAATTCTGTATGCATTGAATACAGTACGATTTTTTGATGTACTGTAGCTCATAAAACTAGTATCGTGATTAATGATAGTGTAAATTGCGTAATCGCCTTCTGTGCCAACATATAATTTATTGTTTATAAATTTCCAATTGGAAATTATTACGCCACCACTATCAAACTTTAAAGTAAACTCTCCAGAATCAGAAAACGTAAATATAGAATTTTCATTACTCCAACGTCCAATAAAAAAGTTTCTATTTATAACAGGCTTTTCTGTTTTTGTCTCTACCACAATTTCTTCGGATTCTGGAACGTAAACCGCTGTTGTGTCAGCAATTTCCCAATCTTCAAAAGTAGTTTCTGTGAAGTTATTTATATAGTCAGAGTTTTCTAAAATTAGAAAGTGATATACTGTACTTGTAGAACTGAAATCATCTTTTTGTGTAGAAATACTAATCATAAAAGTCAATGTAGCTCCTTGATATACTTTTTTTATATTCCCTCCATCAATTTTGCTATCTAATAATTTACAGCCTAATGATTTAATTCTTGTCAAAAATAAATTATATTTATCTTTTTTATGCATTTGTATATTTATCCTTTTTGTAGTAGAAGTTTCCGAATATATATAATTTATAAAAGATTCTGCTTTATCTTCAAATGAAGATTGTTTGTAAGCAAACGTAGCTTTTCCGAGATTTTCATATCCGGGTTCATTTCCTTTTATAAAACTCCATCCTTTTAGAGTTAATGTTTCTTCCAGATTTGCTAATTTCTTTTTTCTTAAACTTATTAAATCATCTAAAGTTAAATTTTGTGAAAACGAAATTAATCCTAAAAGAGACAATGATAGTATGTATAATTTTTTCATATTTAAAGTTTTTTTGATTTGAAAATTGCATTTAATTACTAATTCTGCTCTACAATTACCGCCAACTTGTTTATAGGTCTGATAAAATAAGACCTATACAACCATATTTGAGTAGATAGGTCTAACCACCATCAGACTTTTTCACTTCAGTAAATATATAAAAAATGGCACAACCCACCAAACACCCTTTCAATCCCTCCAATAACTATACTATATAGCCCCAACACTTCGCAATAAACGAGGTCAATTTTTGGAATTATTTTAATCCCGAAACTTCGGGATAGTTTTTGCAGGGTCGTGCAACAGTTACGGCTGTTAGCAGTAGTTTTTTTTTAATTTTCCAACTTTAATTTTTCAGGCACTTTTAAAATTTGTCGCTGCTTTAAGTATTCTAATTTATTATATGGCCCGTAAATATTCGAATATTTTGCTTTTTGTGTTAAGCTGTCATATGAGTAAATCTCTTTTTCTCTTTTATTTATTATCCAATATTGTCTAAAAACTTTATCGTTGCTTATAATTTCTTTTCTATCGCTATCGGTATAAACTATTTTCTTCATTGGTGGCAAACTATCTGGTGGCGATTGAATTGCAATAATAAAATTACTGTCGAATTTACAGTCTAAAATATAAGCCTCAATTTTTTGTATATTCATTGAGTCACAAATTGAAACAGTATATCCGCCTTCGTCTATAAATAATTTATAACCATTGCCCAAACTATTATTTACTTCATTACATCCAAGCACAAGACTGACTAATAGTATTCCAAGTATTCTCTTCATAAATAAATTTCTGTAATATACAGGTGTTTAAAATTACTGCCAACTATCTTATAAACAATATAAAACTTCGCTTATACATACAAATAGGGGTAGATTGGCAAAGTTTTATATCGTTTTTAATCTCAAATATAATTATTAATTTATCACAACCCACCAAACACCCTTTCAATCCCTTCAATAACTATACTATATAATCCCAACACCTCGCAATAAACAAGCTCAATTTTTGGAATGATTTTGATCCCGAAACTTTGGAATACTTTTTTAAAGGGTTGTGCAACATCCTCGGCGTGCCCGATTTAATAGCCAAACTCAAAGCCTGGAACTCACCCTACAAGAGAAATGTCTTGTTTTTGATAAAAACGACCTATATAAAACTGTTTTTAGCCACAATTCTTTTTAAAACCAGTCAAAGTAAATCAAAAATCAGCATGGCTTAAAACCCGTTTATAGCAGTTTTAAAAAGTAAAACAATAGAGAAAAAGGAGTTTTTTCACAGCCTGACGTTTTGCAGCTACTTGTAGTTTTTTGCTATGTCAAGTTACGCATTTGAGCGTTAACACGCAAAAAATTACAAGTAGGTGCTGTTATAGGTTGCCAGCCGCACTTAGCTTATTAAATTTCTCATCAATTTTTTTTCTGTCGTGGTCCAAAATTAAATGATTTAGTTTTTCATATATTGGTAAAAGAGTGTCCTTGTCAGCGGCTAATAAATCGCAGCCACGGTCATCATACATATTAAAGATTGTTTTTCTGTCAAGATTGATAAAATACACTTCTTCAAATATTGCTTTACCCGAGGTCGGAAAGTCTTTATAAGAAATTCCTTTTATAATGTTTTGAGAATTAATGTCTGATGTCACCGTTTTTATTATTGCTCTGTTCCATTTCTCAATGTGCCATTCAGGTGGATAGGGTCTGAATAGTTTTTGAAAGTCGATTTCTTTTGGATTACTTATTTGTCGGAATAAATAATTTTTCGGTCTAATTTTGCTACGGTTAAAAGTCGCCCGCTGAATAACAACATAAACGTTGTCGTTGTCGCCAAAAGCCGCATTAAATATTGTCGCTGCTCGGTCACGAACGTTATTAAAATACTCGGCATTTTCAGTGTCAGTTTGAAGGTCGAACCGAATACTGATTGGATGATTATAAAAAAGTGGAGCGACTAATTTCAGTCCGTTAAAATTGTCTTTAAGGAATTTCTCTAATTTATGTTTAAGTCGTTCTGTCATTGAATGTCTGTCCGGCTGGTTACCTATAACTTGTATATACCCGCTACAAAGTAGCGAATATACACCCAAAACAGGGTGGATAGGCGCTATTGAATAGCGTATTTGTTTCAAAAATAGAAATAAAAGTTGTATTACAAATCATCAAAAGGACTTTTAATTTGCTGGATACTTTTCGTACTAACATGAGTATATATTTCAGTTGTTTTACTACTACTGTGACCTAGCAACTCTAGAATATACCTCAAATCTGTACCCTCTCGGCTAAACACCTTTAACCACCATCCGCTCAGTACCGTCAGAGGCGCACTCCGTCAGTTTCTGGCGGAGCCGTCTACTCGATTGTAGGTAGTGCTTTTATGCAGGTCTTGCGATTAAATAATTGGTTGAATTTATTATGATTTCGTTGTATGTAGTTAGATTTGATTTGCCTGTATTTCTTCTGATTTTTCTTAAAAATTCATACGGTTCTATAAAATCTCTATTTCCCAATAAACTTTGAACATATTTTTTTCTTGATGATAAACTTTCATGTGCAATATAATTTCTTAAAATCTTCATATTATTGAATTCATTGAAATAGTTTACGTCTCTTGTAATTATTTCAAAAGGATTCACTACAAATATATGTTCTGAAAGCTCAATAATATTTTCATAGTAATTTATGTATGCTTTGTTTTTCGTTCCAATCACACCATTTAAATGATTGTCATCTACAAATGGTAATTTTCGTTCAGGACAAAAATCAAATGAACTATTTTGACCAGTACAATAGTATATAAATAAATCAGATGTGAATTTTTCAAACTTAATGTAAATTTTAAAAAAAGCCATTTCTAACAATTTTGGATTGTCAGATTCTGCTAAAATTCCATTCCAATATTCTATTTCATCAATAACTAATGAATTATCCATAATTATTCACACATTACATTACACAAAATTTTTATTCTTTCAGTTCTTTCTGCAACGCTTGTAGTTCTAGTTTTGTGAAATTTTTCAAAGTTTAAATACTTACGTATATCATTTTCATCTAAAAACTCTTTTTCCGAAAGTGTTTGAAGTAATTGAGCTTCAAAATTCATAAGTTTTGCAACAAGTATATTGATATTATTAAAAATATTTTGGTTCGAGAAATCATTACATACTGCAATGTCTTCATGTTGTATTTGTGATAATTGAAAGTTTAAAGCGCAGAAAAGTGTAAATAAATAGTTCTTTCTATGGAATAATTTTGTTTCAAATAAAGGATTTTCAAAAATTTCATTTAAAACATAAAATATGATATTTAATCTTTCTTCTATTTCATCAGCTCGTTCAAAAACTTTGTCATATTGTTTATAATTTTTATCAAATTTGGTAGCAGTATCATTAACAATACCTTCCAAAAGATGAATGATTAATGAATTGAAAAAATCTACATCAATCATTCTTGAAAATTCCTTATCTTTAAAAGTGTTGTTATTTATTAGAAAACTTTTAAATTCCGAAGATTTTCGATAGACAAATACTTTAAATTCTCCTGTAAATTGAGCATTTCTTAATTCTTGTTTATTTAATGCCATATTATTTGTATTAAGCCTTGCGAACATTTCGTATATTTTGGCATCTTCTTTAAGCTTAATTATTTCTACTCCAATGTTATAATGTAGAATCTTTTCTTTTACTTCGTCTGATAATTCACTATAAAATTTCTTTCCATATTCAACATTATGAGAAGGTAAAATTGAAAATCGGTCTTCTGTAAACTCAATTATACTTCTAATTCTTTGTTGACCATCTATTATCTCTCTTGTAGTTTTTCTTGTATTTGTATCAATACTTTGACGTAAAAATATTTGAGGAATAGGGAAACCTCTAATAATTGTATCAATTAAATATGATTTTGCATTTGGTCCCCATACCGCATTTCTTTGATATTTTGGAGATAGAGTTAATTCGTCATTATCATACCAATTTAAAAAATCGTTTATGCTATATGATTTTGTATCTTTTATGTCTGTCATAATTATATTTTTTGTTTTTACACGATTCTTCGATAGCATTACCTACAACTTATATATACCCGCTACAAAGTAGCGCATATACACCCAAAACAGGGTGGATAGGCGCTATTGAATAGCGTATTTGTTTCAAAAATAGAAATAAAAGTTGTATTACAAATCATCAAAAGGACTTTTGATTTGTGGAATATTTTTCGTACCAACATGAGTATATATTTCAGTTGTTTTACTACTACTATGACCTAGCAACTCTAAAATATACCTTAAATCTGTATCCCTCTCAAGTAAACACCTCTAACCACCATCCGCTCAGTACCGTCAGAGGCGCACTCCGTCAGTTTCTGGCGGAGCCGTCTACTCGATTAGTGGTAGTCGTTTTTTAATATGTTGTTCCGAATTTCGTTTCAATTTTGTTTTCGTGAATAATTTTAGTCATAGTATAGCCACCTTCTGTGTATGAACCATTCGATTTTATTCTTTTTCCATCTTCAAAAATTACTGCTATTTGATATGAACTTTCGCCAGGAGAATTATATGAAATATTTGCATTTTGATTATTCTCCAAATTTTCGATTTTATATGGTTTTTTACTATGTTTTAGTTCCACTGATTTTATAAGTTTTCCACTTCTGTTTTTGACAATTACACAAACATCACCTTTAGCTAAATTTTCGCAAGTTGTGTTCGAGTTATTACAAGAAAAGATTAAAAATATAGAAAAAAATAAAAATGAAATTGATATTTTATTACTCATTATACATCTGATTTTATTATGTTTATGTTTCATTTCCACGATTTTTTCTACGATTACCACTAACGTTCCCATGCTAGAACTCGTGGCGGCTTGGAAACCGAGTTTTTTCCACCAAGTAGGAGCGAAGTTAGGAAAAAGAAACGGACAATTTACCGAAAAATTAGCCATGAAGTTTTAGCATGTGTTACCGGCTGTTTTTCTTTTTAAAACAGAATTTGATTTCACTCCAAATCGGTTAGATTATTTGCATAGATAAGCATAAGAACCAAAACTCAGTATTGCGCTTATAAAAAAAATAATACTAAGTACTATGCTATCATATTTACCTGTTACAATCTTAATTTTATTTTTCACTTTCTTAACATCATAAAAGTAAAAAAGTGTAGCCATTACAATTAGTAAAAATATTACAAGCCATATTGGTTTAAGTGGTTTTATTTCAAAAAGTATAGAAATCATATTCCATAAAAACACACATAAATTGTTATAAATGAAAGCTAGAAAACTATAGACATACATCTGTGGATTACCAACTTTAACTACATTTTGGTAATAGCTTGTAGAGTACATCCAATCAGCAAAATTCTCCACAAATTTTAATATTCTTCTCATTGTTGATTTTATACGATTTTCCACAAAATAGCCGGTAACGTCAAACTGTGAAAAAACCTCCACAATCTCTTTTTCAAATATATTAAAATACCTGTAAGAAAACAAGCCTGTGATTTTGTTTTGTGTTTTTATAAAATTAAAATCTCATAAGGGGAATGGTATAGTACTGCAAAAAGCGCACTCCGTCAGTTTCTGGCGGAGCCGTATACTCGATTAGCGGTTGTGTTTTTATTTACTTTTAGAATTCAATTGTTGAGTTTTTTTGCCAACAATCTATACACATTGTAACTCCACTTTTACCTAACCGTTTCATTTCTTTCGGATTGAATTCTAGTCCACATTGTTGGTCATATTCATAGTTTAGCCAGAATGTTATATGCTTTTTCTTAATTCCTATTTGTTTTAGTTCGGCAAATTTTGGTTCAATTATATCTAAAAAATTATTTATGAAATCATAATACGGCGTTTCTAGGTCATCTTCATCAAAAGTATAAGTCCATAAACTATATAAATTTTCATCTTTTTTTTCGGTATCAAATTCCGTTGGCTTTACTCCAAGAATTTCAGTTATTTTGGAATAAGTTTCAAAATTGTTTTTGCACGCAATATGTAATCTATAATATTTCATCTTTTCCGATTGGTTCTTTCAACATAACCGCTAACTTGTATATACCCGCTACAAAGTAGCGCATATACACCCAAAACAGGGTGGATAGGCGCTATTGAATAGCGTATTTGTTTCAAAAATAGAAATAAAAGTTGTATTACAAATCATCAAAAGGACTTTTGATTTGTGGAATACTTTTCGTACTTACATCAGTATATATTTCAGTTATTTTACTACTACTATGACCTAGCAACTCTAAAATATACCTCAAATCTGTACCCCTCTCAGCTAAACACCTCTAACCACCATCCGCTAAGTACCATCACAGGCGCACTCCGTCAGTTTCTGGCGGAGCCGTCTACTCGATTGGCAGAAGTCTATTTTATTATTTAACATTTCTAACACATCTAACATAATTTCTCACATAAACCAAGTCACCTTGAGGTCCGAATGAAATTGGATAATTAGCGTGCTGCAAGTATTTCAAATCGCTTCTTACAGCACCGGTGCCGTGGGCATCAACATACTGTCCATTAAAAAAAGCGGATGCTTTTCCAAAGCAAACATAGGCTGCCTGGTTTCCTGGTTGCGGGCCGTCAAGCAACGTAGTTGACGACCAATAGTATGGATAGTTTAATGTACCGTTAGGATTGTTGCGCCTACTGGTTTGAAATAGCTCTGAAATACTAGCATTCCCTGTTTCATCAACTTGGTTTTCATAGACGACCAAACTTTGTAATTCTTTTATGGTCGGAAGGCGCCAATCGTTATGGTCAACCAGATTCAAATTTCTAGCATATTCTAGAGCTGATTTCCAATCAAGAGCAATTTTACTATCTTCTTTTTGCCAAATTAATCCGGTCGCTTCATCTGTTATTGTTCCGTCACCATTGTCAATAAACTTATTGTAACCATAATATAGATTACCTCTTACAAAACGAAAGTGTAGTTTATTAGGCAGTCCTGAAAATGGTTCAGTAATGGGATATGCCTTAATACGTCCATCAATAAAATTGACACCATATCTTGACTTATCCTTTCCCATTGTCAATGACTGGCAATCGGTTGACGACCATGTTTGTGCATCTATTTCCCTTTCTCCAATAGCAGTATTGCCTAATGGTTGGTTAAAATATGTTGTGTCTATAAATAAACGAATAGATTTATCACCAAATACTTGACCAGTGTAGTCAATCAACGAGAAAAGTTCTTTAATGCTGGGAATTCGCCAATCATTGTATTTGCCTGCATTAATTTGACTTAAATTGACTTTCACGTCTTCCAACCTTAGTTTAGGTGTTAAATTTTTTGTCCACATTAAACCTGTAACCTTATCTGTAATAGTACCATCTCCATTGTCAATAAAATTATCAGATACATCATAATTTTTAGCATCTTGGATAAAAAATACAGATTGACTTTTGGGATTACTTATGACAGAAATTGTATCGTAATATTTATAAACTCCTGTGTGCCTGATTTTATATCCACCTGTAATACCATTTACATTTACTTGATTAATATCAGTTTTTTTACACCCGCTAAAACCAAGTAAAATAAATATCAATATTTTTAAATACATATTCATCGTTTTTCATTTTTAGATTTCTGCTAACTTCTATATACCCGCTACAAAGTAGCGCATATACACCCAAAACAGGGTGGATAGGCGCTATTGAATAGCGTATTTGTTTCAAAAATAGAAATAAAAGTTGTATTACAAATCATCAAAAGGACTTTTGATTTGTTGAATACTTTTCGTACTAACATGAGTATATATTTCAGTTGTTTTACTACTGCTAGGACCTAATAACTCTGCAATATACCTTAAATCTGTATCCCTCTCAAGTAAACACCTCTAACCACCATCCGCTCACTACCATCAAAGGCGCACTCAGTCAGTTTCTGGCGGAGCCGTCTACTCGATTAGCGATAGTGTTTTAATTACAATACTTCTTGATTATATCATATGCTTGAGCTAAACCTAATTCTCCAGATTTACTTAAATCCAAACACCCTGTATCTTTTTGTCCAAGTTTAATCTTTGCGATACCTCGATTAAAGTAAGTTAAGTCTATATCGTAATGCTCTAATGCCAAATCATAATCACTGATCGCTCCAATGAAATCGTGAAGCATAAACTTTGCATTTCCTCTATTAGATTGAATCTTTGCTTTTTGCTCTTTATCATAATCATTTGTAAACTCAGGATCAGTTCGTGGCTTATTTATTTCTTTTTCAACTTCTATTAATGCGAGATTATAATCATTAATTGCGCCTCGAAAATCTTCTAGCTTAAATTTTGCAAGACCACGATTATTATATGAATAATTAGTAGGATTTAATTCTATTGATTTGCCATAATCTAATATAGCACCTCTAAAATCATTTAATGCAAATTTTGCATCAGCTCTATTCGCATATATACTTTCTTGTTCAGGTGATAAATTGAGTGCTTTATTGAATTGTAAAATCGCTTCTTGAAAATTGCCAAAAGCATATTGTCTAATACCTTCACTGTAATAACTATTTTCGAAGCTTAAATCTTCTCCCAATAAATCTTTCTCTTGTATAATATTCTGCGAAAAACTTAAAAGTGGAAAGAAAATGAATAAGATTATAGTTTTCATATGTATTTCATTTTGAATGAGGATTTAACATTATCGCTAACGTCAGACTGCAAAAAAAACCTTCACAATCCTTTTTCAAATATACTAAAATACCTGTAAGAAAAACAATCTATAAGCTTGCATAATTTTTATTTTTTTATTTAAAACCATGCAAAGGGATTTGCGCGGAAGCGGAAACATATAACCCTTATTCAAAGTTGTTAATAACTTTATGATGCTTTACATAGGAACGGCTGTTACCAGTAGTTTTTATATTCTGTTTTCGATTAAAATTAAAATTAGTCCAATAACGCATATCGTCGTAATTGCTTTTTCCATACTTATCAAAGGTTTTCTT
>NZ_JBCGDO010000026.1:0-30296 GCF_038739835.1 Flavobacterium aureirubrum | reverse complement strand
CCAACAAATTTACCGATACAAATAACTGTGGTGTAAATGTCTTTTTTCCTTGCATGAGTAAATTTAAAAAAAATCAAATTTATTTACAAGGTTTTGTATATTTGAGTTGTGCAACACGCACAGCGGTTTGGCTCAATGGCGGGTGAAATGGTTAATTAAAAATTCTACCTCGCATCAACTTTTGTGGTGTATTGCCAGTTTTTTTTCTCCGAAATCCGCCACCTTCGCCAAGCCCGAAAACGTCAGGCTGTGAAAAAACTCAATTAAAAAGAGAAGTTATTCGGATACCTATCGGAGAAAAATTCTGTACAGACGATTCTCAAAGGCTTATTTTTAGTATTTTCACAGTCTGACGTTAGTAGCAATATAGAAAGACTTTTAATTGAAAATATGAACGAATTTGGGACATGCCGAAACCCCATTCACTAAGTAGGCAAAATTTAATACTTTCACTATGAAATTGACAAAATTATTTTACGGAACAGAACCAATTACTCAAAACTACATTTTAGTGCTGAGAGTAATATTGGGAATTTTATTTATCAATCATGGGAACGGCTTTTTTGATACAAAAGCCATGGTTGGTTTTGCTGACTATCTTGAAAAAGATTTACATTTTCCGCTACCCTTATTCATGGCTTACTTGCGAACAGGAGCTGAGTTATTTGGAGGTTTTATGTTGGTGTTTGGACTATTCACTAGATTTGGAGCCTTCTTAATTTTTGTAACGATGTTGGTAGCTGGATTCATTGCTGATAAGGGAGATTTTTTTGGAGATGGCGAAATGCCGTTTGCTTATGCCGCTGTGATGTTAACGATCTTTTTGGCAGGCCCCGGTAAGGTATCATTAGATAATTACTTCTTGACGAAATTTAATGAGGAAAAGAAAAGCTAATTAAGGAGAGCCTTATAAAAAGTAGGCTTTCAATAAAATAATAATGATTATGAGAAAAGTAAGTTTAGTATTGATTTTCCTGTTTTTTAGTGTGGCTGTTAAGGTGAAAGCCCAGTCGAATAATCAAAATACTTGGACATACACATATTTAAAAGCTGCTAATGGTCAAAAAGAGAATCTCAAAATATTTTTAAAGAAAAATTGGTTTGCAATGGATAGTATTGCGGTAAGGCAAGGACTATTCAATGACTATGAGTTAATTGAAAACATCAGTAAAAATGACTCTTTAACTTGGGATTTTATTGTAGCTGTTGAATATTTCACCACTGGAACTTATACTGATATTGCTGAAAAATGGCAAGCCATTAGTAAAGCCCATAAAACAATAAACATAAACGGATTAAGCTTTAAAGACTTAGGGAAAATCGTTAAATCTGAGACTGTTCAAAATAAATCGGATATAAAATACTCCGCTCAGTGTATTGGAGAACAATTTGAAATTTTAAGACCTTTCCTAGGAGATTGGGAAGAATATATTGTTGAAGATGGAAAAGAACAATTATTTGGAAGACTAATTATTTCATTAAGTACCGAGGGATGTTGTCTCAACAAGAAATTTCTGTTATATAATAGGAGTGGTTCTTACTTAACAAGTGGGTACTATGACCCTGCGGAAAAAGCTTGGATCGAAACATTTATGTTTAGAAATGGAAATTACACCAAATACAAGTGGGTAGTTGAAGGGAAAGACGTGGTGATGGTGAGAATTGCTAGTTCTTCAAAATCAGATTATCTGAATAGAAATCGCTGGACAAATATTACTCCTGATTCATTCGACATTTTAGAAGAACGTTCATACGATTTGGGAAAAACATGGAAGGTTTTTAGTACGACCAAACTTAAAAGGAAGTAGTAAAAAGCACAATATATATGAACTGGTTTTATTTGATTTTGGCAGGTATTTTTGAAATTGGCTGGCCGTTGGGACTAAAATTATCCCAGACTATGCCCTCAAAGATATTAGGAATACTAATCGCTGTAATCTCAATGAGTTTGAGTGGGGTGTTTTTATGGCTTGCTCAAAAAACTATCCCTATTGGGACTGCTTATGCTGTATGGACAGGAATAGGAGCCGTAGGCACTTTATTGATTGGGATATTTTATTTTGGCGATTCTGCCAGTTTCTGGAGAATGTTCTCTGCTCTTTTGATTGTTATAGGAATTGTTGGACTAAAGTTGGCTAATTAAATAAAGAATAGATATAAAAATTACGTAGAGAAATAAAATGAAAGCAAAATTAATTATGATTGGATGCGTGTTTTTTGTAATAGGAATAATTGCGGGCTATTTTCTGCCTCGCAAATTAGTACAATGGCAATTAGAAAAGCAAGGCAATGATTATTTTTCGAATAATGATGTAAATCTTCCTTTTCAAACCTATACAAGTTTTGGTTACGAAAATATAATTGCCAATGCAGCTCCGTGGACAAAACAGTTTATCGATGAGAACATGATTTCAAGTATTGAAAAGACAGTACGAAAAAAATATGCTTATAGGTTTGATGCTGCTATCAACTCACTTGAATCAGAAAATGATATAGTGAACTATTTGAAAGTGACCAGTTTGTTAAACGAGATGCAATTATCCGTTGAGCAAGCACAATTCAAATTGGAGAAAATATCAATCTCTCAAAATCTAATAGTTCCCAAAAATGACTTTACAAAAGCATTTATGAATGCAACACCCACCCATCCCGTTAGATTGCCTGCTGAATTTGAGCCAATTAAATCGGTATTTGTTTCCTTCCCAATATATTATCCAGGGCAATGGAAAACGCATACAGAGTTGATCAATTCAATTTCAAGTGAGGCAGAAGCAATAGTTTTGGTTCCCAATGAGTATTGGCAAAAAGCTGTTATGCTTTACTTTGAGCAGAAAGCTATATCGCTTGCTAATATCCGTTTTGCTTACATAAATACCGATGATGTTTGGACAAGAGATTATGGACCTACAACAGTGATAAATAGTAATGGTGAAAAGATTTTTATTTGGAATAACTATTATGAAGAGTATAATTCGTACCACAAGCTTAGTGCAGATGCAACTTGTGATTTGGGAAGATACTTTGACATCCCCGTTTATAGGGTTCCTTTGATTGTTGAGGGCGGTAATATTATTACCGATGGAGAGGGAACTTTTATTATGTTTAATTCAGTTTTAGTCAATAATCCAGACTATAACCTGAGTAAGTTAAAGAAGGTAATGAAGGATTATTATGGGTGCAAAAATCTAATTCTTTTACCATTGCTAAAAGATGAGCTTACTGGTCATATTGATATGGTAGTTAAGTTTGTCGATAAAAACACACTAATGGTTATCGAGAGCGATATTTCTTATAAGTGGTATCAGGACTTTGAAAATATAGCGAAAGAGCTTTCAGAAACAAAATCCATCGATGGCAATAATTATAAGATTATTCGGCTTAGAATGCCTAAAACCAATAATGAATCCGTTAATTTCTGGAGTTACATCAACAGTTTAACCCTAAACGGATCGGTAATTATTCCTGTTTTTGGTGTTAGCGAGGATATTGCAGCTCTTGATGCATATCGAAAAGCTATGCCAAATTATAAGATAATTGGAATTAATTTTAGTAAGTACCCGGTTGGCTCAGTGCATTGTCAAACAAAAGAGATGTTTAAGTAGATAAAATTTGGATAACTTTGGCTTCTTATTTGATTTAATAATTGACTTAGGTAATTTTGATTTTGCAGGCATTTTTGAAATTGGCTGGCCGTTAACTGCAACCTTAAGAAAGATACCATATGACTGATAAGATTAATCTAGTTGACCTTGAAAAAAATATTCTTGAGCATCATTACAATGACAAGGTTGTTTCAGTAAATGACCATTGTTTAAGAATAGCAATTAACAAAAACAATACTTTTCCTTGGCATAGACACAATAGGACAGATGAGCTATTCATAGTTCTTGAAGGAAATCTGAGAATTGAATTTGAAAACGGAGAATTTGTAGACCTTTTTCCAAACGATACATATTGCATAAAATCGGGCATAATTCATCGTACAATTGCTATTGGTCGAACAGTAAATTTATGTTTTGAAAGTGACGAAGAAGACACAGAATATATAGAGTTTAATGAATAAACTAACACCGAAAAACATTTTACAGACAAGATAATATGACAGAACATATTTTCTTTTATTTAGGACTTTCACTTTTGACAATACACGAAATGGACGCCATACGTTGCCGAGAGTGGCGAATATTCCCAGGACTTTCATTGCTTAGTGACAAATTAGGACACATAATATTTGTTTTTGCTCATATCCCTTTATTCTTCTTTATATTCTGGCAGCTGACACACAGCCAAGACATAGAAGCGTTTATGAAAGGGTTTAATATTTTTATGATTGTGCATCTAGGACTTCATATTATGTTTCTTAAACATAAAAACAATAAGTTCAAAGACTGGATTTCCTGGACCATAATAATTGGTGCAGGCTTATGTGGGCTGCTCGACTTAATAGCTTAGAATGTTAATTGAAAAATCAATATGCCGTAGTATCTTATGATTATACAACAGTTATGAAGCGGGCAGGACTCAATGAACCAATGGTCAAAATAGGCAATAGCTAAAAATACAACCCCCAAAGCTGTGTTTGTTGTGATTCAGAGATTGTTTGGCGGTTACTAAAACATTAGTTTTTCATACCGAAATTCATCGTGACAAAATTATATAGTAAAAGTTCCTCACTTCGAGGAGCTTTTGATCGTTGGCCAACATAAAAAAAGGCGACCCAAATTCAAAATTCAATATAATAAATGAACCTGTTTGTAAAATTTATATACCAGTTTATTTCGCTATCCAATGAGGACACTATTGCTTTAGAAAATGTACTATCAAATAAGAGCTATAAGGCGGGAGATAAAATAGTGCAAGAAGGTAGTATTTGCAATTCTATACTGTTTACGGTTTCTGGTAAAGCAAGGTCCTATTTTGTTAATCACGAGGGGCAGGAGTTTACCTGGAATTTTCATTTTAACGATGCTGATTCAAAATTTGAAAACTATTTCCTGGTAGATTATCATAGCTTTTTGAGACAAACACCCTCCCATTTTACTATTGAAGCTCTTGAAGATATTGAAGCAATAACTTTGAGTTACACTAACATTCAAAAGATAGTTTCAAAATCAATCAATCTTGAAAAAGTGGCAAGTATTATGTCGGCAACAGCTTATCAAAATGTTCATAAACGAGCATTTACACTACTTACTTCAAATGCTAAAGAAAGGTATCTGCAACTTTTAAAAGACGAGCCCTATTTGCTCAACAAGTTTCAACACTACTTGATAGCCTCTTACCTGGGGGTGGCTCCACAAAGCCTCAGCAGATTGAGAAAAGAGATAAGTAAGCCCTAAATTCATTTCTTCACAAATGTGAATGAAAGTATTGGAGAAGGATTTCAACTTTGCATCTTAATTTTAAAACGAAATTGATATGCAAATTTTCAAATTTTTATTTCTCCTACTGGTTTTTTTTGTCACGGTTGGGGCTAAAGGACAAGCAGTTGTAGCTACAAAAAAGCTTACCATTAAAATTACCAACATTAAAGAAAACAATAAAATACTTTATGTAGGTATATACAGAGCTGGTGATGATTTTCCCGCTTTTAACAAATATTGGAAAAACATTAAAGTTCCCACATCAGGTTCTTCAGAAATAGTTGAATTTGAAGTGCCTGTTGGAGAGTATGCAGTAGCCATTTCTCATGACTTAAATGGTAATGGAAAACTGGATAAAAATCTTTTTGGCTACCCTAAAGAACCATTTGGCTTTTCCAATAATTTTAAGCCAAAGCTTTCGAGTCCGAGTTTCTCCGATTGCAAATTTACATTTAACCATGCGAATAGTACAATTTCCATAAAATTGATTGACTAATATGAAAGAGGTAGCAATAATTACGGGTGCTTCAGGGGGCATAGGTTTTGAATTAGCCCTGTTATTTGCCAAGAAGGATATTGATATTTTGTTGGCTGGAAGAAATAAACATAAACTTGAAATTGTCAAAAATACCATTTTGGATAAGTATAACATCAATGTGTTTTGTGTCGCTACAGACTTATCCCTAAGCGATGGGCGTGAAGCTATTTACAACTGTGTGACAAACAATCATCTCACTGTAACCTACCTCGTTAATAATGCAGGTTTTGGTGATTACGGCTTGTTTATAGAACGAAGTATGGAAAAGTATACTGAAATGTTGAATTTAAACATCATCGCTTTGACGGAGCTAACTTATTACTACGCTAAAGAAATGAAAAAAAATGGAAAGGGCAGAATTTTAAATGTTGCTTCAACAGCTGGCATTCAGCCTGATCCTTATTTTGCCGTTTATGGAGCCTCTAAAGCATACGTGATAAGTTTAACTGAAGCCCTTCATAAAGAATTTGAAAACACAGGTGTAACCGCTACCGTTTTATCACCAGGTGCTACAAAAACTGATTTTATAGAAAGGGCAGATATGAAACATGCTAAACTATACGATAGCGGTGTAATGAGTGCCATTGATGTTGCTGTAGTTGGCTTCAATGGAATGATGAAAGGCAAACTTCATGTAGTTCCGGGTTTTAAAAACAAAATTTTGGCTTTTTTTTCGAGCATTACGCCTTCCAGTAAATTTCGATTGAACTTAGCAGCTAGGGTTATGAAAGCGAACAGTTTGCTTTTCCTGTAGCTTAAAAAAATAGAGAATTTAATAATGCAATTTAAATTGGGTAACTTTTTATACCATTTAGATGTTTCTTTGATAAAGGTTTAGAAATAAATCCATTCTTTTAGTTAAGTAATTTTCAATATAAAAGTGAATAGTAATATTATTATAAGTGGTTTACATACTTATTTGAAAGTATAAATATTGCATTAGATTAATTGTTATGCTTACTTTTTTTAATTTTCTGGTTTGACAC
Organism: Flavobacterium aureirubrum; assembly: GCF_038739835.1. Taxonomy (NCBI): domain Bacteria; kingdom Pseudomonadati; phylum Bacteroidota; class Flavobacteriia; order Flavobacteriales; family Flavobacteriaceae; genus Flavobacterium; species Flavobacterium aureirubrum. The sequence continues at coordinate 23,409 of NZ_JBCGDO010000026.1, read as the reverse complement.
TAAGACAATCTATAAATGAACCATTCTTCTCAAATGGTACTAGCTTACTTCTTTTTGACTAATACAGTTATATAACATCCAAAAATTGGCATAAGGTTATTGATGCGGTTTACTTTATCAAAACCATGCAGCCGTTAGGGGATTGATTTTTGGAAAAAGATTCATAAAATTCTGAATAGTCAAGTCCGACTTACATAAAAAATAACCCATTTGAAACGATTTATAAAAGAGGTGGTCAATCTAATTTTAGTGGCAAATTCATTTTATAGAATTTTACACTGTTCATTAACATTTAAACATTTTAAAAATGAAAAGAGTAATTTTAATTATTGGAGTCGTTTTGACTTCACTTGCGGCAAATGCACAAAACACTGTCCAAAGCCCACCTAAAAATGAGAAAAAGGAATACTCATTTCTGTGGGGAATTTTCAAATCAAAAAATTATCCAAAAAGCAAGTCGATTGTATTTGAAGTTGAAAAACCTGAGTTCTCAACTTCATTACCTGAACCTGCTGTGGATAGTACAAAACAAGAGCGAAAGAGCATTCTTTGGGGAGCAATCCAATGGACTGAAAAGAAAAAGAATAATCAACCGTTAAAATCCCAAGGCAATGAAAGGTAGTTTTATAGAAAATGCTTCATTAGGAAAAAACAAGTGGTGGCATTATGCTTTAAGCATATTCTCATTAGCTGTAGTTATTGCTTTAGTGAATATTTTAATTCGCATTGTTCTTCCAAATATTAAACAGCTGTTTCCCGACAACGACTTTGGAAAAGGTCTTTTTACATATAGTCTTGTTTTGGTAATATTTGGTTTAACACTATTTGCTTTTCTATTCGTGGCGAGCAAACTACATCAACGATCCAAAATGTCATTTATCTCTAATAAAGGTACGTTTAGTTGGAGGCAGTATTTCATTGGCTTTTTGGCGTGGGGAAGTCTATTGTTCATTGGCTCTACAATATTTGATTACCAAAAATTAGAAGATTTTGTTACTAATTTTAACCTCTATCAATTCGCTTCTTTACTTCTTTTAGGCTTTGTGGCTATTGGAGTCCAATCCTTTTTTGAAGAATTAGTATTAAGAGGTTATTTGCTTCAAGGTATGCACTTGCTTATCAAAAAAGTAGTAACCTTAGTTATACTGAATAGCCTTATTTTTGGGGTGTTACATTTTGGGTATGGAATAGAAAGCTTTCTATCATCTTGGGCATTTGGGGTTGCCTTTGCAATAATAGTAATTCTACAAAACAGAATAGAGTTTGTGTCGGGAGCACATAATGCAAATAATTTAATTTTGTCACTTATATTTGTTGATTTATCCGAAGCTACTAATGAGGCGTTTAGTTGGGAAATTAATTGGGGTTATTTTAGTTTTCATATTATTGCTTTACTGATACTTGTTGGGTTGGTGTACAAATTTTTTAGAAAATAGTAATGAGGTTAAGAGTATTATATCACCTTGCATTTTGGAGCTTCTTCATTTTGCTATTTTGGCAACAAAACCCTGACGCAAACACGCGAGATATTCTAACGTGGTTCATATTGCTTGGAGTTTCTGCATCGGTAGTTTACGCAAATCTTTACATACTTTTTCCAAAATTTCTTTTCAAAAGAAACTATCTAGTTTACTTATTACTTCTTGTTTTAACTATTGGTTTAGGTGCTTTTATATTATGGTTCATAATCCCATCAGCAAACGCAAATTTTAATCTTCCACTATTCCAGCATTTTATCAATTTATTTTTCATTTTTGTAATTACAAGTTCTTTCAAGTTTTTCAGAGAGTATTCACGAAAACAAGAACTCTTAATAAAAGCAGAAAACGAACAACTTAAAACAGAACTGGCATTGCTCAAATCACAAGTCAATCCACATTTCCTATTCAACACCTTAAACAACCTCTATGGACTCATTACTCAAAACCAAAATCAACAAGCCTCGGATGTTACACTCAAATTGGCTGATTTGATGCGTTATTTGTTAGAAAGCAGCAAAACAGATTTGGTAAATTTGAATAAAGAAATACAATTTATAGATGATTATTTGAGTTTGGAAAAGATTCGTTTAAGCCAAAAAACGGATATAAATTTTAAGGTTTCCGGAATGAATAAGGAGCTATTCGTTGCGCCCTTACTATTTATTCCGTTGGTGGAAAATGCCTTTAAACACGGATTAAACAAAATTTTAGCTGACAGTTTTGCACACTTTTCTTTATCGGTACAAAATAATGAGCTCTTTTTTGAGGCTATAAATTCAGTTGGAAAATCAACGGAAAATTCTGAAAAAAGCGGCACAGGTCTAGAAAATTTAAAAAAAAGACTTCAGCTTATTTATCCCCATAAACATCAACTTGATGTAGAGCAAACAGCTAATCAGTTTAAGGTCATTTTACATATTCAGCTATGAAATTCAATTGTTTAATTGTAGATGATGAGCCTATCGCTCAACAGATTTTGGAAAAATACATCTCCCAGATAAACGCTCTGCATTTGGTTGGGAAGTGCAGCAATGCCTTTGAAGCCCTGAATGTTTTACACCGAGAGAAAATAGATCTGTTATTTCTCGATATAAGAATGCCTTCATTAACCGGGCTGGATATGCTTAAAACATTACAAAATCCTCCGAAAGTGATTTTGACCACCGCCTTTTCTGAATTTGGTGCGGAAAGCTATGAGTATGGAATAACCGATTATTTGCTTAAACCTATTCCTTTTGAACGCTTTTTGAAGGCTGTAAATAAGATTCTAATGCCTCACAACACATCATTAGCAACAACCCAAACCGAAGAAAAAGCTGAAGAACCAATTTTCATGTTCTTCAAAGCCGACAAAAAGATTCATAAGTTTTATTTTACAGACATCTTATTCGTTGAAGGAAGCGGGAATTATGTAAAAATTCATACGCTAAATGAAAAGCCAATAATGGTATTAGATACCCTGACAGAACTTCAATATAAATTACCCAAAAAGCAATTTACCAGAGTACATAAATCGTTTATTGTGAACGTTTCTCAGATTCAAAGAATTGAAGGCAATATGATTATGATTCAAAAAAAAGTAATTCCAATTTCTGCTACCTTTAAACCAAATTTAGAACTATTAATACAAGCTAACAAGTGAGTTATTTAGCTTGCGTGAGATTGCATTAGGTAGGGTATTTTTTTATCTTTACAATTCGAAGGGAATTTTAAATTTACAGCTTTGTTCTTATTTATTATGTTCAATATTGAAAGGCGTTTTTGTGTTCCAAATTTAGATATTTACACATCCATATAAACGTAAAGATGATTAATATTACTGTAAAAACAGAAGTTTATAACCGAAAATCTATTTTTTTGGTAATCTTTCTTATAGGGGAAGGCTAAATATTATCGTTTTTTTCGATCCTGTTGCAACAGGAGTTTGTGAATTTCCTAAACTATTACTACCCATTTGACTTCGTAATTTAAAATAAATAATGTATAACAGAATTTAAGTTATCGATTATCTCCAAATGTATACAACTATACATTTTTTGTAACACAATTGTGCCATATAATTGCTGGTTGATTTAATAATTGCTAGTGTTTGTTTTAGTTGTTGATAAAAGTTCATCTCTTGTAATGTTCCTCTAAAAATGTAGAAAGTAACTGAGCAATACGCTCAAGATAAGAGGGTTTGGTTGATTTTTCTATAACTTAAGAGTTGTTCTTCAAAACTATGAATGCCTTTAAATAGTCTCAAGTTAATAGTTTTGTTCCTTAAAATCGATGGTTCATCAGTCATTTTCAAGGTTCATCATAAATTGTATTTGCTTTTTTAAAGCCAAGTATAATTTTGTGTAAAATCTAAATTTAATTACTATGAGAAAAAATGTATTGATGTTTTTTTTATTACTTTCCTTTTTTAGTTATGGGCAAAAAAAGGTCACAGTCTCAGGGTATGTGGAGGATAAGAAGACAGGAGAAAAATTATTTGGTGTAAATGTTTATACCAATTCTAAATCAGGAAATGTAACCAATGAATATGGTTATTTTTCTTTTTCGCTAGAGGAGGGTAAACATATTATTTATGTAAGTTATCTGGGTTATAAAACTATAGAGAAGGAGATTGAAATAAAGTCTAATTTAAAAATAGATTTCAAATTAGAAGATGACTCTTTTAATCTTAATGAAGTTGTAATATCCACAACAAAAATTGAGAACAAAGTGAAGAGTACTGAAATGAGTGTAAATACTTTAAAAGCCTCTACAATCAAGAAACTACCTGCTATATTAGGAGAACCTGATGTGATTAAATCAATACAATTACTTCCCGGAGTTTCAAGCGTCAATGAAGCATCTTCAGGTTTCAATGTTAGGGGAGGAAATGCAGATCAAAATCTAATTTTATTAGATGATGCAACAATCTATAATGCATCACACTTGTTTGGATTTTTTTCAGTGTTTAATTCAGACGCCATTAAAGATGTAAAGTTATATAAAGGAGGAATTCCATCTACTTATGGAGGTAGATTATCATCTGTGTTAGATGTACGTCAAAAAGAGGGAAATAAGAAAGAATTTAATGGTGAAGCAGGAATTGGTTTAATTTTGAGTAGGGTATTAGTTGAAGGTCCTATAAAAAAAGATTCTCTTGGAATAGGGAAAGGTTCTTATATGTTTGCAGGAAGACGCTCTTATGTTGACGCTTTTACTTTTTTGGATAGCGATTTTAAAGATAATGTTCTCTTTTTTTATGATTTGAATTTAAAAGCCAACTATGACTTAAATGAAAAAAATAAAATCTTTGTTTCAGGATACTTTGGTCGAGACAGATTTGAACTTCCTAAATTTATTGGAACATCTTGGGGTAATGCAATCGGAACAATTAGATGGACAAATGCAATAAGTGAAAAATTATTTTTTCAAACTTCAGCTATTTTTTCTAATTATGATTATGAGTTAGATAATTTAAGATCAGGTTCTGAGTTTAGGTGGAAATCAAATATTACAAACTTTAATTTTAAACCTAAATTAACTTGGTATGCTAGTTCAAAAGCCACTGTGAGAACCGGTGTTGATATTACACATTATAAATTTAATCCTGGAAGAATTTCTGCAATCAATGGATCAAGTATTAGTGCGGAGAAATTTCAAAATAATTTTGCTTTAGAAAACGGAATGTATATTGATACGGAGTTTGATTTGTCTGAAAAACTAAACATTCAAGCAGGTTTAAGATTTTCAAATTTTATGAGATTGGGTAATGAAAGTATAAGGATTTATGAAACGGGAAAACCTCTAAGCTTTGATCCTGTTTATGGAGTTTATGAAGAGAATGAAGTTGTAAGTGAAAAAAAATATGGTTCTGGAGAGGTTATAAAACAATTTAATAATTTGGAACCGCGTTTTTCAATGCGATATTTATTAAATGATAGAAATTCTTTTAAAACGAGTTATAATAGAATGTATCAGTATATACATCTAGTAACTAATACAACATCACCTACACCATTAGATGTTTGGACACCAAGTGGGCCATACATAAAGCCGCAGTATGCAGATCAAATCGCTTTAGGTTATTTTTCGAATGTAAAAGAAAGTAGCTATGATTTTTCGGTAGAAGCTTATTATAAAAAATTAACTAATGTTACTGATTTCAAAGATGGTGCTGATTTACTTTTTAGAGAAGATGTCGAGACTCAAGTTGTTCAAGGAGTAGGGAGAGCCTATGGTTTAGAGTTTTTACTTAATAAAAATACGGGTAAATTAACCGGTTGGTTAAGTTATACTTTATCAAAAAGCGAGAATAGGATAAACGGAATAAATAACAATGAATACTATGACAATAATGTAGATCAATTACACCGATTAAATCTTGTAGGACTCTATAAAACGAATTCAAGATGGGAATTTGGTGGGGTATTTACTTTTAGTACTGGAAGACCAGTAACATATCCAACAGGACGATATGAACAAAATGGGTTAGTTGTGGCTGACTATAGTGAAAGAAACGGGAATAGACTTCCTGTATATCACCGTTTAGATATTTCTGCAACTTTAAATCCTAAAAAAGATAGTAATAAAACCGGTAAATGGATTTTTAGTATAGCTAATCTATATAACAGACAAAATGCTGCCTCCATATTTTTCAGGGAAATTAGTGAAGTAAACGATGTAGAAATTGCAACTGGAAATACTGAAGCAACCAAATTGTCATTTTTTGGGATTGTTCCAAGTGTAACCTATGAATTTAAATTTTAAAATGACTTCAACATTATATAACTAAAAAAATAAAAACATGAGCACCATAAATAAAATAAAAAAAGTATTACATATTGTAATTTTTTCTATTGTTTTCATTTCTTGTGAAGAAGATGTTACAAATGATATTACTCTTAACTCAATTGAACGTCTTGTTATTGAGGGTGGAATTGAACGTAAAGCAGACAATACAACTCAAGTAATTAAATTAACTAAATCAATACCTTTTTTAGATAATTCAGACAATCCTTTTGTTTCAGACGCAATTGTAACTGTATCGGATGGAAATACTACTTGGAATTTTGTTTATACACAAAACGGCAATTATACAAACAACAACTTATTACCAGAAATCGGTAAAACTTATACCATTACAATTGTTTGGAATAATGAGACCTATGTGGGTTCAGATACTTTAAACGAGGTACCTCCATTTGACAATTTTTATTATGAATTTGAAGAAGAAACATTTATAACAGATTCCGGTTATTTTTTAAAATTTGACTCTACTGATCCTATTGGTGTTGAAAATTATTATTATTATAGAGTTTTCAAAAACGATATTTTTACCATTGTTCCTGATCCCGGTAATTCAGAAACATTAATTGTAACCGATAGGTTTTTTGACGGTCAACAAAGAATTGGAATTAATCCAAATGAAGAAGTTTCTTTTGAAATTGGTGATGTGGCAAAAGCACAACAATTAGGAATATCAAAAAAATACTATCAATTTCTATTTGAGTTATTTACACAAACGGGCAATCAGGGTATTTCTTTTGTTGGAAATCCACCACCTGCTTCTATAAGAAGTAATATTATAAACACATCAAATCCTACTAATAGAATTTTAGGTTATTTTTATGCCGTAGATATAGAAGAGGATAGTATTTTGATTGAGTAATTTTAATTTAGGAATGAAGAATAGATTGATCTTGTATAGTATAATTTGCTTTATATTTAGTTTTTTGAATTTTTTAGAAGACTATAATGAAAGTTCTTTTTTTGAAGCTATACAAGATCAGATTTATTTATTTCCGCTAAGTTTTATTTTTATCTTAATAATTTATTTGATTAGAAAGAGAACAATTGAAAGTTATTATTACAAAAGAGTTGAATTATTCAACAAAAGAACATTCCTTTTTTTCGTCAGTATTGCTACAATTATATTTTTTAGTTTTCTACTAAGACTAATTTCCTTGGTCTTATTTAATGATGATGAAGATTTGATTTTTTTTGATACGCTTTTTTTTGCCATTTTAATAATTGTAAGTAGTGTAGTTTTATTTATTTATTTATTTGAGATTTATTTAGAAAACGAATTTGAAAAAAAGGAATTAAAAATAAGGCTAAAAGAAAATGAGATTGAAAATCTTAATGATAAATATATGTCACTTAAGAATCAACTAAACCCTCATTTTCTTTTTAATTGTTTTAGTAATATTACTAGTTTAATTGATACTGAACCTGAAAAAGCAATAAAATTTGTGGAGGAATTATCCAATGTTTTTCGATACAGTCTCACTAATTCTGATGAAATTTTAGTTACTTTATCTGAAGAACTCAAACTACTAAATTCTTATTTTGAACTTCAATTGATTCGACATCAGGGGTTAATAAAACTTGAGAGTTCTGTTGATGTTTCTAAATTAGATTATTTAATACCTCCTCTAACGCTTGAAATATTAATCGAGAATGCTTTAAAACATACCGTTTTTGATAAACATAATCCTTTGAAAATTTGCATCTATTCTAGAGAAGAGCAATTGATAATTGAGAATAATTTTAATCCTAAAATAAATGCTGTAAAAACGGAATCTTTTGGAATTGGTATGAAAAGTATAAAAAAACAATACGTTTTACTAAATTGTGGAGAACCTTCTTTTAAAATTGAAAATAATATTTTTAGAGTAGAAATCCCCTTAATTAAGTCGAGTTATGATTAAAGTTATTATTATTGAAGATGAAATATTGATAGCAGAGCGATTAAAGAAAATGATTGAATCGATTGAACCTGAAATGAATGTTGTTGAAATGATTGATTCAGTTAAGGAGGCCATTTCTCGTTTAAGCGAAAGTATACCTGATTTAATTTTTTTAGATATTAATCTCTCTGATGATTATTGTTTTAAAATATTTGAGGAAGTTAATGTTACTTGTCCTGTTATTTTTGTCACTGCTTATTCAGAATATGCGATTAAGGCATTTGAAATAAATAGTATTGATTATCTTTTAAAACCAATTTCAATACCAAATTTAAAAAAGAGTATTGATAAATATAAAAGTCTTACAACATTTCCTAATTATACTAAAATGATGATTGATATGGAATCCAGATATCGAAATCGTTTTTTAGTGAAGTTAAATAATCAATTAAAGTCAGTATCGATTGATACCATTGCCTATTTTTTTTCAGAAGATAAATTGACCTTTGCATGTTTGAATGATGGTAAAAAATTACCACTTGATTTTAGTTTAAAAAAAATTGAGGAAGAGATTAATCCGAAAGAATTTTTTAGAGTAAATAAAAAGTTTTTAATCTCAGCAAACTCAATTCAAGAGATGTATTATGTTTCAAAGTTAAAATTAAAAATAATTTTGAATCCCAACTTTGGTAGTGAAAACATTTTTGTAGCGGTAGAAAAAGTTGGTGAATTTAAATCTTGGTTGTCAAATTAATTTTTTAAAATATTTTTCTAAAAATATTTATTCAATACTATTTAAATAATTAATACTGATTTTACGACACATTTTTGTCATTGTTAAAGGCAATTAAATTTATAACTTTGGTTTATTAAATATTTATTTAGTTCTATTTTGGGTAAATTTAAAGCTATTTAAAGATATTTAAAATTGGCATTAACAATTAAAATAAAAAACTTAAATGAAATTGCATATTATACTTACCTTTTTTTTATTCTTTTTTTATTCAGCTGATTTGGTTATTGACTTTGGAAAATCCAATGGAAAGAACAAAGATTGGATACTTATATCAGATAACATTATGGGAGGTGTTTCAAAATCTAAGCTGGAGTATTTAGATGATTCATTTTTATTAACCGGCAACATTTCATTAGATAACTATGGTGGTTTTTCTTCAATTAAAACTAAGTATGAAAATTTTGATTTGACAGATTATAAAGGGGTAAAAATAAGATTTAAATCTAGTAAACAAAAATTTGCTTTCACTTTAGAAGAAAGTAAAAACTGGACATTACCCAATTTTAAAGGTGAATTCAATTCAACAAAAGAAAACACTTGGGAAATAATTACGATATATTTCAAAGATTTTAAAGAGTATCAAATAGGAGAACCTACAGGTAATAAGTTAAAAACTTCAAGTTTAAAAAATATTGTTAGACTTGGAATCATAACAACCGATAAAAAAGAAGGCCCTTTTACTATTGAAGTTGATTACATTGAGTTTTTTTAATTGTTGTAATTTTTAAGAATATTAACCCCTTTTTTCATGAATAATTACTAAGTGTTTGAAAATGATTAAAAATTCGTACTACTTTTTTTATATTTCGGAGAGAGAGCCTAATACCCATAGCACAAATGTGTCATGTGTGTATGTTGTTTATTTTCCATTTTTGTTCTTCATTCTATGGCATTTAGTCTAATGTTTATGAATTGAAACATTTTAATTCGTATAATTTTTATACTGATAGCGATAATGCTATTTATCCAATATTGATTTTATTTTATACATAGCAATGAGAGAACGTATTGTTTGTGCTGCAATTCACAATCCAGACGAGAAAAATTTAATAGGTGAGCCACTTATATATTGTGGATTAAGACATTCAGATATAGAAATGCAATCTATGTTAGTAAGTCGTAATCCATCACACCAAGGTTTTTTTAACAACTACTGGTCGTTTTGTTGATCGAATTGAGGCCTTGCATATAGCTATTGATTCTAAACAAGTTGATCATTGTAAAGTAATTGAAGGAGGTTTTTTGTATAGTGTTGATTTGTATTAATATGAATCCGGTAATTTAAAGTTTTTAATGTTGTAATTGGCGTTCGATATACAAAAAGTCTATACCTTTTTAATGACACAAATGTGTCATGTAAACTTCTGTATCATGTCAGACATTTGTAATCGAGTTTTTCTTGTTAAAAACAAGCCAAAATTTGATTTCACAACTATACAACAAGTTATTATTTATGGTAATACAATTACTCTACAAATCTGTTTACTTTTCTTTTAAATGCTTTCTTGAAAAGAATTTTAGAATAGTTATTCCTATGGTTTTCTTGCTGTCGCTCTTTTTTATGCAAGAGATTCATTCACAAAATACACTTAACACACTTGGATTAACTTCATCAACTCCAACTGTTGGAGCATATAGTTTACGTAGGTTAAGTAGTAGCTATACAGGAAATGCTGTATTAGTTCGAAGAAGTAGTGATAACGCTACTCAGAATATTGGATTTACAGCATCTGGACTCTTAAATGAAACTGCTTTGTTAGCATTTGTAGGAACCGGTAGTGGATTTGTTCAAACATGGTATGATCAGAGTGGGTTTAACCGAGATATTACTCAAAGTACATTGGCGAGCCAACCCAGAATTGTCAATGCTGGGGTGATTGAGCGACAAAATGGAGTTCCGTCTGTTTATTTTACTGGTTCAAGCTTTTTAACCCATATCTCTTTTCCAACTTCTGGATTTACTGGTTTTACAGCCAATATAGTGGCACGATGGACAACAACGGGTACGAGTCAGGCTACCATTCAAACACTATTAGATAATAATCACAATGCAACGCAAGGATTTGCCATTCAAGACCGACCTGATTTATCTGGAAGACCTTTGACCTTTGGAATTGCAGCAAACCCAAGTGGAGCTGGGGTTCAAGATAATTCCCTTTCAGGTAATAGTACAAATAGGATATTTACATTTGTTGCAAATAGCACGACAGTTTCTGGTTTTAAAGAGGGAACTGCTTTGCCCACTGCGACTATTTCTGGAACCAATTATACACTTCAAAACCGTTTTGTTATTGGAGCTTGGTTTAATGGTGGTACAGTAAGTCGATTTACTACTGGGCATATTGGTGAGGTTTTGGTTTTTCCATCGGCGCTTTCTAATACTAATAGACAGACTTTAGAATGTAACCAAAGTGCTTATTTTTCAATTCCTTTTGTATTACCTGGAGTTGAGTTCTTTATTCAAAATACTGCTGCAAGTTCAGCTTGTAATTCTGCAGATGAACAAGTAGTTTGGAAATTATCAGATTTAGTAAATACTCAATCCAGTGGTAATAATTTAACCAAAATAAATTCCAATGGTAACTGGGATGGAGGTGCATCTTCTTGGAATACCGTTTCTAATCACGGTTATTTTCAATTTACAGCTTTAGAAAATAATACTGAACGAATGGTTGGATTGAGTAATACCAATACTAACTCTAATTTTAATACCATACAATATGCTTGGTATTTGAGAAATAATGGTACTTGTGAAGTTTTTGAGTCAGGTTCATCTAGAGGTAATTTTGGCTCTTGTGCACCAGGAGATGTTTTTAAAATTTCGGTTGAGGCAGGTGTTGTAAAATATTATCAAAACAATATATTACGTTATATTAGTTCTATTTCCCCAAATCTACCTTTACTAGTTGATGTCTCCATCAATAGTATTAATGGCACTGTTTCTAATGCCATTGTATCCAATTATTCTACAGGATCTTTTATCGCTACAGGTTTAAATCTTGGCGCATCACCAATTTATCAATGGAAATTGAATGGTACTAATGTGGGAACCAATACTTCTTCTTATACTAATACTTCATTAGATGATAATGATGTTTTAACTTGTGAAGTTAGTTTTACTGGAAGTTGTGGGACAAATACATTGACTTCAAATTCAATTACCAATAAAGCATTAACTTCACCAACAAGCATTGATTTTTACATTCAAGGTACAGTTGGTACATCTGCTTGTAATACAACCGAAGAAGAGGTGCGTTGGCGTATAACGGATTTGTTTAATGTTCAAGTAACAGGGTTAGGAAATAGTTTACGTAAAATACAGTCAAATGGAAATTGGGATGGAGGTGCTTCATCATTAAATACCGTTGCTAATAATGGTTATTTTCAATTTACAGCTAGTGAAACGAATTCGTTTCGTATGGTAGGTTTGAGTACTACAAACATTAACACTAATTTTAATACCATTCAATATGCTTGGTATTTACGTGGAGACGGAATATGCGAAATTTTTGAATCTGGAACAAGCCGAGGAACTTATGGATCCTATGCTAGTAATGATGTATTTAAAATTACAATTGAGGATAATGATGTAAAGTATTATCAAAATGGAGTATTACGTTATATTAGTACAATCGCACCCAGTTTACCTTTATTGGTTGATGTTTCAATAAATAGTGTTAATGGTACAGTTACTAATGCTATTGTTTCTAACTATAATAATGGTGTTTTTACTGCTACTGCTACAAATGCAGGAGTTTCACCTATTTTTCAATGGAAATTGAATGGAGTTAATGTTGGTACAAATAGTGCAACATATACCAATTCGGCCTTGTCAAATAATGATGTTATTTCGTGTACATTACTTCCAAGTATAGCAGGTTGTACATCAGTTACACCATATTTGTCTAACAGCATAACAAATAAATCTATCAGTACTGGTGTAACCTTAGATTTTTATATTGCTGGTGGAGTAGCTACTTCTGCGTGTAATTCAATAGAAGAGCAAGTAAAATGGAAGATGTCAGATTTACAAAATGTTGAAGCCAACAATAATAGTCTGTTAAAAATACAGTCAAATGGAAATTGGAATGGTGGCGCCTCTTCTTGGAATACGGTATCTGATAATGGCTATTTCCAGTTTACAGCTACTGAAACAAATACTTTTCGAATGGCTGGGTTAAGTTCAATAAATGTGAACTCCAACTTTAATACGATTCAATATGCTTGGTACTTGAGAGGTGATGGAGTATGTGAAATTTTTGAATCAGGAACTAGTAGAGGTAATTTTGGTACTTATACTGCTAATTCAATATTTAGAATTGCAATTGAAGCAGGAGTAGTAAAATATTTGATTAATGGGACTTTAGTATATTCTAGTGCTATTGTCCCGACATTACCCTTAATAGTAGATGTTTCAATAAATACTGTGTTAGGTACTATATCAAATGCAGTAGTTTCAAATTTAAGCGATTCAACATTTACAGCTTTTTCAAGTGGTGCTGGTGCTAATCCGTCCTATCAGTGGTTGTTAAATGGTTCAAACGTTGGTACTAACAGCAACACTTATTCCAATCCATTTTTAACTAGTGGCGATGTTGTGAGTTGTCTTTTAACGCCAGATTTTGGTGGCTGTAGTACAACAAATTATGCTTCAAATACAATAACAACGGTACAAGTTGGAGCTCCTGCTTCTATCGAATTTCTTATTCAAGGAACTCCTGCTACAACAGGGTGTAACGTTGCTAAAGAAGACGTTCGATGGTTGACAACATCTCTATTGAATCTTAACGCATCGAACAATAGTTTAGTAAAGATACAATCAAACGGTAATTGGAATGGTGGAGCTGCATCTCGAAATTTGATTTCCAATAATGGCTTTTTGGAATTTATAGCAACCGAGACGAATACGTTTAGAATGGCTGGATTGAGTACATCAAATACTAATTCCAATTTTAATACCATTCAATATGCTTGGTATTTACGTGGAGATGGTATATGCGAAATTTTTGAATCTGGTACCTCTAGAGGTAGTTTTGGTTCTTATGTATCAGGGGATATTTTTAAAATTAGTGTTGAGGAGATGGTCGTGAAATATTATGTGAATGATATTTTGCGTTATACCTCGCTGATTGTTCCTAGTTTACCACTTTTGGTTGATGTTTCCATAAATTCTGTAGGGGGAACAATTACAGATGCTAAAGTGACCAACTACAATGACGGGGTGTTTACCGCAAGTGCTACTAATGCTGGCTCTGCCCCGAGTTATCAATGGTATTTAAATGGTGTTAGTGTTGGTGTAAATAGTTCAACTTACACCAATACTTCATTGGGTAGTGGAGATGTTGTATCATGTCTTTTGACGCCTGACTTATCAGGGTGTTTTAATGCCCAAATTGAATCCAATGTAATTTTAAATCAACAAATAAGTACACCAGTAGGTATCGAATTTTATATTCAAGGAGCTGCTGTAACAACGGGCTGTATTATTTCTTCTGAAAATGTGGTTTGGAGGGTTTCTGATAATATTAATGTTTTAGCCAATGGAAATAGTTTGATAAAAATACAATCGAATGGGAATTGGAATGGTGGTGCTGCTTCTTATAATAGAGTAAATGATAATGGTTATTTAGAGTTTACCGCCACTGAAGTAAACACATTTCGAATGGTCGGATTAAGTACGACCAATGTAAACTCAAACTTTAATACAATTCAATATGCTTGGTACCTTAGAGGTGATGGAGTGTGTGAAGTTTTTGAGTCTGGATCAAGTCGAGGCTCATTTGGGGCTTATACTAACAATTCGGTTTTTAAAATTGCTGTAGAAGCAGGAGTTGTGAAGTATTATTTAGATAATTCCCTTCGTTTTATTAGTGCAGTTTTACCAAACCTACCTTTATTGGTTGATGTTTCAATTAATAGTGTAAATGGTACGGTTACCAATGCGATTGTATCTAATTTCAATAACGGAACTTTTACGGCCACCGCTACTAATGCCGGAGTTAATCCATTTTTTCAATGGAAATTGAATGGTGTGAACGTGGGTACAGGTACCGCTACTTATACCAATACATCATTAACCAATAATGACATAGTTACTTGTTTATTAACGCCATCAATAAGTGGATGTGCAGGTGTGACTCCAGTGTTATCAAATGCTATATCCAATAACTTTATTGGCCAAACTCCTATAGAGTTTTACATTCAAGCCAATGCTGACATCGCTGCTTGTAGAACTGCTGAGGAGAATGTAGTATGGCAGACCTCTTCATTAACAAATGTTTCTGCGAGTGGTAATAACTTGATAAAGATTCAATCTAACGGTAGTTGGAATGGAGGAGCAGCTTCTTGGAATACAGTTAAAAATAATGGTTTTTTTGAATTTGCAGCAACTGAGAACAATACGTTCCGAATGGTTGGCTTAAGTTCTTCCAATACTAATAACAATTTTAACACGATACAATATGCTTGGTATTTAAGAGGGGATGGCGTTTGTGAAATATTTGAAACGGGAGCCAGTAGGGGATCTTTTGGCGCTTATTTGTCAGGTGATTTGTTTAAAATTTCTATCGAAAGTAACGTGGTAAAATATTACCGAAATAATATTTTGATCTTCACCAGTGCGATTGTGCCAACCTTACCATTACTAGTTGATGTTTCGATTAATTCTGTTAATGGTACTATTACTAATGCGAAAATATCAAATTATTACTCTGGGGTATTTAGTGCTTTTGCTACTAATGCTGGTACAACTCCTTCATTTCAATGGAAATTAAACGGGGTTAATGTAGGTAGTAATAGTGCGGTGTATTCCAACACATCAATTGCTCCTGATGATGTTGTTACTTGTGTCCTTACACCTAGTGTTAGTGGGTGTTCTGCATCTGGCAATATTGCATCAAATTCAATTGTAAACAAGGCGATTGCCAATTTGACTGGTTCAGATATCGTAGTTCGTGGAACAGTTGCTACAGGAACCTGTCCTAATGTAGTTTCTGAGGATGTAGTTTGGAATACAGCTTCTTTACAGAATGTGAGTGCTACAGGAAATAGTTTACTAAAAACGCAGTCCAATGGTAACTGGAATGGTGGTGCCGCTTCCTACAACGCTGTTGGTAACAACGGATATTTGGAGTTTACTGCAACAGAAACTACTGCCGAACGAATGTGTGGTTTAAGTACCTCAAATGTTAATTCGAGTTTCAATACCATTCAATTTGCTATCTATCTTATTAATAATGGCGTTTATCAAGTTTATGAATCAGGATCTTTTAGAGGTAGTTTCGGTTCTTATAATTCCGGTGATCGTTTTAGAGTTGCAGTAGAAAGTAATGTGGTTCGTTATTACAGAAATAATGTTGTTTTCTATACAAGTACAATAACTCCAACATTACCCCTACTTGTAGATGTTTCGATAAATAGTGTGAATGGAACAATTACGAATGCCAAAGTAGTGAATACTAATGCAGGCACCTTTACCGTTACGGCTACAAATGTTGGTGCTTCACCAACTTATCAATGGAAGGTGAATGGTGCTAATGTAGGGTCTAATACGACAACGTATGTTAATACTAATTTGCAACTTAATGATGTGGTAAGCTGTGTTGTAACTCCTGATGCTTCAGGCTGTGATACAGCTACCTATCAATCAAATTCAGTCACCGTTTTATCAAGTGGAAATCCTATTGTTGCCCCCATCACTGGAAATACCAACGTTTGTTTAGGGAGTTCCACTCAATTAACAAGTGCGACTCCTGGAGGAACTTGGACGAGTAGTAATCTGAGTATAGCTACTGTAAATGCAACTGGATTAGTTACCACTCTAGCGGCTGGAAACGTTACAATTACCTATACGGTTACTAATGGTACATGTAATAGCAATGCTGTTACAATGATAACGGTTAATAATTTTACACCTACTGTTACATTAACTTCAAGTGCTGCTTCTATTTGTTTTGGTACTAGTACGACCTTTACTGCTACTGCTAACCAAACAGGTGGAGGAGTGATAACCTATACATTCAGGGTGAATGGTGTAAGTGTTCAAAGCGGGCCTTCTTCAACTTTTACAACATCAAGTTTAAATCAGGGTGATGCGGTAACTTGTCAAATTAATATTAGTGGTGGGGCTTGTTTGGTTCAAACAACTGCCACCTCAAATACAATTACAATGAGTGTCAATCCAATTGCTACTCCTACAGTTGTTTTGAATACACCTTCAACCTCAAATTGTAACGGAATACCTGCTACATTTACTGCTACAGCGAGTAATATTGGTGGAGGTGTAGTATCCTATAATTTCCGAGTGAATGGAGTTAGTGTTCAAAATGGGACTATTAATTCATATACACTAGTAAACCCTACAAATGGAGTACAAGTGAGTTGTGATATTTCAGTGCAATCAGGCACCTGTTTGTCTACAAATTCTGCAACATCTAATACAATTACTTTAACTATTTCATCTAATAGTACTCCAACTGTTAGCATTACTTCAACTTCAACATCTTTTTGTTCAGGAAATTCGGCAACTATAACAGCAACCGCTTTAAATACGGGTGGTGGAATGGTTACGTATACTTTTTTAAACAATGGTGCAATAGTTCAAAGTGGTACTTCAAATAGTTATACAAGTTCAGGTATTGTTAATGGTTCAAGTATAAAATGTAATATTTCTGTTTCTGGTGGTACCTGTTTAACTTCAAGTGTTGCAAGTTCTAATACACTTAATTTTAATGTTACTAGTCCGAGTATAGTTTTAACTTCATCTGGAACAACACTTTGTACTGGAGCTAATGTTGTATTTACTGCAACCGCCTCCAATACATCTGGGGTAGGCACTATAACTTATGTTTTCCAACGTAACGGTGTCACAGTCCAAAGCAGTTCATCCAACACATATTCTACAACCACTTACTCAAATGGTGATGTATTTGTTTGTATATTGAATGTTAGTGGTGGAGTTTGTTCTAATGTTGTATCAATTACGTCAAACCCTATTTCAATAAATGCCTTAAATACATCTGTGAGTATCTCACCAAGTGCAACAACAATTTGTTCTGGGACTAGCGTTACTTTTACAGCTAATGCAATTAATACTGGTGGGGGTACAATTACATATACTTTTAGGAGAAATAGTGTCGTAGTTCAATCAGGTTCATCGAATACATATACTACTAGCACTATTAGTAATGGAAATAGTTTTAGTTGCAGTATATCAGTAACCGGTAGTTCTTGCGGAAATCCAACAGCAAGTTCAAACGCTGTGTTGATGAATGTTATTACTACGGTAACACCAAGTGTAGTTTTATCGCAAAGCCCTTCAAGCGGTATATGTTCTGGTAATACAGTTACTTTTACAGCAACACCAACCAATGGAGGAGTATCACCTACTTATAACTTTAGAATTAATGGAGTTTCTGTTCAAAATTCTAATTCAAATACTTACACAACCAATTCACTTGTCAACGGACAAACTGTAGACGTAGTAATGACTAGCACTGCTCTTTGCACGACTACCTCAATAGCTAATAGTAGTGTAATTACAGTAGCTATTTTACCAACACCAACAGTTGGAACTGCTTCGTCAACACCGTCTGTGAATATCAATACTTCAATAACACCCATTACACACGTTACAACAGGTGCAACAGGTATTGCTCCAGCATCAGGATTGCCTCCAGGTATTATCGCTACTTGGTCAAGTAATACCATTACTATTTCGGGTACACCTACTGTTTCAGGCGTATTTAATTATAGTATTTCACTACTTAGTGCCTGTGGTTCGGCTACTGCTACAGGAACAATAACTGTAAAGGTTGATATAGATGGTGATGGTGTGGATTCTGCATTCGATGGAGACGATGATAATGATGGAATTACAGATGTTTTAGAGTGTGGAATTTGTTCTAATGCTGCGTTTATGAACGGTAATTTTGAATCGCCAGTTTTATCACCCAATACTTCTAGTTCTGTGCCATTAGTAAATACGTCCGGGTGGTTGAATACCGTTGAAAGTACATTAGAAATTTGGAGTACAGGTTTTAATGGTGTGCCTGCAGCTACTGGGAATCAATTTGTAAAATTAAATGCGGGTACTATTTATCAAACATTTTGTTTGAATGGAGCTGGTGGTACTATAAATTGGAGTGTTAAACACAGAGGTAGAGCGGGTATTGATGTAGCAGCAGTTCGTGTTGGAGCTACTATTGGTTCTGTAACAACAATCGCGACGATGTCAGATGGGATAACTGGTTGGGGAGCTTACACAGGTACTTATACTATTCCTACCGGTCAGACTTCTCTGGTTATTGCTTTTACTCCGATTTCTTCGACTGGTGGTGTGAATTTTGGGAACTTTATTGATGATATTCAAATTATTATTAATCAAAGTTGTAAAGATTCAGATGGTGATGGAGTTACCGATAATTTAGATTTGGATACTGATAATGATGGAATTCCTGATATAGAAGAAGCTGGATTTAAACAATACAGTTCAAATACCTCTACCATGAATTTAACAAGTGTTGCTACTTGGGCTGATTCTAATTCCAATGGGATTAATGATGCAATTGATAGTTTAATCAGCGCTTCAACATACAGTCTAATTGATACCGATAGTGATGGAATACCAAATTATTTAGATTTGGACAGCGATAATGATTCCTTTTGGGATGTTGACGAGGCAAGTCTTCTCAATGGTGACGGTGATATTAATGGAGATGGTAAAGGAGATGGATTGGATGTCGATGCTGATGGTTTGCTAGATTCTTTTGATAACGCAACTGTTTTTGGAACAACTTTTAGAGCGTATGCACAAGATACCGATTCCAATGGTATATCGGATTACATACAGTTGGATTCAAATAATGATGGTGTTAAAGACATTCAAACAGGATTGTATGCTAATTTCGATACTAATGGAGATGGAAGAATAGATGGCTCAGGTGATTCAGATAGCGATGGAATTTTAGATGTTTTTGATACGAATGATACCGTTAAAGGTTCTCCAAGAGATTTGAATCGCAAACTTTATTTAGATTTTGATGGTAGAAATGATTATGCAGAAAATGTTTCATTATTAGGTGGATTATCCCAAGCAACGTTGATGGCTTGGATAGATTTGAATACAACTTTTACTACAACAGGTGTGGTAGTGGGTCAAGACAAGTTCCAACTGCGAGTTAATAATTCTAAAAATTTACAAGTCATAGTTAATGGAACCACTTTAACTTTTAGTACTGCTCTGAATACCTCACAGTGGTATCACGTTGCTGCAACTTTTGGTGGAGGTTCACTGTCATTATATCTGAATGGAAATTTAGTAGCCACACAAGCAGTTACGGGAAGTGTAGGGTCTGATACAAGTAAACTCACTTTGGGTAAAAATCCGTTAAGTGCTACCAATTATTTTAAAGGGAAAATAGATGAAGTTCGTGTCTTTAATACCACTCTTACTTCAACCCAGATACAAAGAATGATGTATCAAGAGATACAAAATAGTTCGTCTCAAGTACGCGGAACAATTGTACCTAAAGATATTGGTTCACTTCCATTTGCCAATTTGATTCGCTATTACAGAATGGATACATACAAAGATGATATCATTGATGATCTAACTACAAGTACAGTAGATATTGGAACTGGGATGAAAATGTATAATCACAAAGTAATTGCTGTTCAAGAAGCACCAATGCCATTCACCACAGTGCGGACTGGTACTTTTGCTTCGGCAGTTGATGACCCTACTAAAGACATAAGAGGATTAGATGTTATGGATTCTGATTTTTCTATAATACAAGTAAAGCACAACATTACAGAAACTGCTAATAGTATTGATTTGGGTATGTTTGTTGATCCAGGAGTGACCGTGAATATGACCAACGATACAAAATTACAGAATGATTGGTACTTAAAATTAGATGGTAAGATTGATTTAGTTGGAAAATCACAATTGGTGCAGACTGCTCAGTCTGAACTTGATGCAACAAGTGCAGGATCGTTAGAAAGAGATCAACAAGGTCAATCCAATAAGTTCAATTACAATTATTGGTCTTCCCCTGTGAGTTCAATTAATAATAGTACTATTAATCATGGGTTTACTGTAGCAGGTGTAATGAAAGACGGAACTACAAATTTGCCTCAGAATCTATCATGGACAACAGGCGTTAATGGTTCACCTACAGTTCCTTTAACCTTGAGTAGTTATTGGATTTATAAATTCCAAAATTCGACGAATTCCTATGCAAACTGGTCACCTGTAGGTCAGAATGGAACTTTATTGGCAGGTCAAGGTTACACTTTGAAGGGTAGCGGAAGTTCCACTTTAAACCAAAACTATACTTTTGTTGGAAAGCCTAATAGTGGCACGATTACGTCAATTGTTGGTCCTGGTAACCTTAATCTTTGTGGTAATCCCTATGCATCTGCTATTGATGCCGATAAGTTCATAGATGACAACGCTTCCAGTCTAATAGGAACGTTATACTTTTGGGAGCACTATCCTACGAATTCGTCCCATTATACGATACAATATCAAGGAGGATATGGAACATATACCAAAACTGGCGGTACGCCTCCGGTTGCCCCTTCCGGTATTAGTGGATTAGGATCTAGTAGTAAGGTGGCTAAGCGATTTATACCGGTAGGTCAAGGTTTTTTTGTTACGGGATCAACAAGTGGAGGTACAATAACCTTTAACAATGCGCAAAGATTGTTTATCAAGGAGGACGATACTGTTAATTCTTTTACACTGTTTAAAACTATAAATCGAGCAAGTGCAGACAATGTTGACCCATTAATGAATAATGCGCAGGATGATTTTGAGCAACAACAATTCATGAAAATTCGATTGGGATTCAATGCGACAGATAACCTACACCGCCAAATCTTACTCGGTTTTATGAATGAGCACGCTACTTCAGGATACGATAATGGATATGATGGTATTAGCATTGAAACACTTTCTAACGATATGTATTTTATTAATGGTACTGAAAAACTCAATATTAGTGGCGAAGGATTTTTTAATGTCAATGCTATCTATCCCCTTGGTGTTAAAAATGCAACATCGGGATTAGTGACATTTGTAGTTGATAATAAAGAAAACTTTGATGAGGGTCAGGATATTTTTATCTACGATAATGAATCGGATACATACAACAGCATTAAATCTCAAGCGTATCAGGTTTATTTACCTTCAGGAACTTATGACTCACGATTCTCACTACGTTTTACTGATGGTTCTTCACTTGGAGTTGGTGAAAATGAGGGTCTTTATGGTGTTTCGATAACACATGCGCAGACCAGTAATGTTATTACCATTAAAAATGTACTTCAACAAGTGATTGTTAAGTCTGTATCCATGTATAATCTGTTAGGACAGCAAATAGCCGAGTGGCAGCTAGACGACCAAGATCAGTCTAATATAAAGCTCCAAGTTGGTAACGTAGCCACAGGAACATATATCATCAAAGTCATTACTGATGGAGGAATAATCACGAAAAAGATACTGGCAAAATAATGTTGGAATTTATTTTAAAGTGTAGAGAAGCTCAAACAGAAATCAATCATGTTCATGAATGTTTTGCTTTCCAGCAACAAATGATCTTAATTAAATTAAATACATTGTAATATAATACTATTTATAAATGACCGAAGCTATTCAAGCCTATTTGCATTCAGTGAAGGCGTTTTGCCCAGAAGTAACAGCTAATGAATTGAACTATATTGAAAGTGGCTTAACAATTTCTAAATTAAAAGCCAAGCAGATCTATATAGATGCAAACAGTATTCAAAGAAATATTGGATTTGTTTATTCAGGACTACTACGCGGTTTCTACATAGATAACAATGGAAATCAAATTTCAGTTAAATTCATACGTGAAAACGAGTTTGCAACACATTTTTCTGCCTTTGTTACTCAGAACCCAAGTAAATATTACTTTCAGTGTATTGAGCCAAGCATCATAGTTAACATACCCTATGAGCATATACAAGGAGGTTACGAAAAGTTTCCGATTTTGGAAAGATATGGCAGATTGGTTGCCGAGGAGGTTTTAAAGATACTGCAAAAGCGTATTGAGAGTTTCCTTTTTGAGACAGCCGAAGAGCGCTATTTGAAATTTTTAAAAGAGTATCCTGATTTGATTGATCGAGTATCCCTATCTAACTTATGCACATCTCTTGGTATTAAGCGGCAATCATTAACACGAATTAGAAAACGAATTGCGGAAAGCGGTTCTCAACATTAAAAATTATTTTCAGTTCATCAATTTAAGTGTGTAGGGCCGTTTGAATGCACCTACGGATTTTTTGCATGAAATTTTTAAAGCCTAGCTAAGGAACGTGTGTGACTTGAACAACAATCAACAGATTGTTGGTGCTTTAAAACAGATGAGAGTAGGTCTCTCAATGGCGACTTTCAGGAGTAGCCATTAAACCACCTTATGCTGCGAGTTTTGGAAACAAT
>NZ_JBCGDO010000025.1:0-36459 GCF_038739835.1 Flavobacterium aureirubrum | reverse complement strand
AAAACTGGCGTTTTCAAAATAGAAAATCACTCGAACTGACGATAGCGGAAATGACAGATATGCTGATTACGTCACTTCGAGTGGTTTTACGTAATATAATGGAGTAAAATTGTATCGAGAAGCTTCCCAGAAACAACGGTTCTCGATATAATTTTCTATTTCAAAAACTAGCGTTTTCAAAATAGAAAATCACTCGAACTGACGGGTGTCGTGAACTGGCGAGTGTAGTGAACTGATGGATGTGGTATGGACAAAAATTCTTTACTTTTTATTTTATTTCAATAAAAAGGCTTTCCATCGGTCTTCTTACTTTTTTTAGGTTGGCTAAATAATCATTTTTAAGGTCTCTATAGCCCAAAGTCATAATGAGCATACTGCGCAATCCTTTTTCTTTTAGCTGCAATACATCGTCTAGCAGTGCTTTGTCAAAACCCTCCATTGGTGTGCTGTCTATTTGTTCTACCGCTGCTGCTACCAAGGCAAAACCTAGTGCAATATAGGCTTGTTTGGCATTCCATATCAAATTATCGCTATCGCTATTTTTTAGTTGTTCGGCCATTCGATCTTTTACTGGGTCTAAACTAGCAACAGTTACCTCTCTTTCCTTCGCTATTTGAGCGATGTAAGCCTCTATTTTTTCCATGGTTATGCTATCCCAAACAGCAAACACTAGTAGTACAGATGCCTCTGTAATCTGGGGTTGCCTCATCGCAATTGGTTTTATCTTTTCGAGCATTGCTTTGTTTTCAATAACAATAATAGTGTAAGGCTGTAAACCAAATGATGTGGGCGCTAACGAAATGGCCTCTAAAATGATGTCCATTTTTTCTTTTGGAATTTTTACACCATTCATTCTTTTTGTGGCATAGCGCCATTTTAGTGCTGGAATTATAGACATCATTTAATTATTTAGGTGTGAACGTAAAAACCAAGCCATTTTTTCGTGTGTTTCCATAAGACCTGTTACAAAATCGGCTGTACCTGCATCTTGATAATCAGCTGTAAATAACATAATGTGTCCTCTCAATATGATGATGATACTTTGGTGGTCATCTAGTAACTCTTTGATAAATGCTTTACTGCTGTTATCCTCTGTTATTTTTTCCGATAGGTGAGTTAAACTTAAATAGGATTGTAAAGTGGCGGGAGCATAATGTCCAATGGAACGAATGCGCTCGGCTACTTGGTCAATTACATCATCCAATTGCCCGAATTGGATTTCAAAAAATTTGTGCTTATCATAAAAATCCGCTCCTTCACAGTTCCAATGCGCATTTTTTGTTTTGGTATAGAGCACCGTTTCGTCAGCGAGGATTTTTGTTAATTCAGTGGCGACTGCTTGTCTGTTTTCGGCTGTTATTCCTATGGCTATTTTCATTATTTTTTTTAGATTTTATTTTGTTATTTATTTATCAGTATACTTAGATAGTTATTCCTCAACCTAAAATTCGGTTGAAAACGGATACTTTTACTAACACTTTTCTATTCAAGTGCTGCTAAAAGTAATTTGGCTACTGCTTCCGAAGAGGCAGGATTTTGACCTGTGATAAGTAAGCCATCTTGTTTAGTATAGGAACTCCAATCCGCTTCTTTGCTGTAAATAGCACCCTGCTTTGTTAACTCATCTTCTAGTAAAAACGGAACTACTTTAACTAGCTTAACTGCTGCTTCTTCGGTGTTGGAAAAACTAGTAAGATGCTTACCTTTTACTAATGGATTGCCATTTTTTGCCTTGGTATTCACTAATGCTGCTGGTGCATGACATACAAAAGCTATTGGTTTTTGATGGTTATAAAAGTTTTCAATTAATTTTATAGAATCGACATCATTTGCTAAATCCCATAATGGTCCATGGCCACCAGGATAAAAAACAGCATCAAAATCGTCGTATTTTATATCCGCTAATTTCAGTGTGTGCGCCATTTTATCGACAAGTGTGTTGTCTTTATAAAATCGATTGGTTGAATCGGTTTGTGCGTCTATCAACTCGCTTTTAGGGTCAACAGGTGGTTGCCCTCCTTTTGGAGAAGCTATCGTGATTTCTGCTCCTGCATCGGACAAAACATAATATAGTGTTGCAAATTCTTCAATCCAAAAGCCGGTTTTTTCTCCACTAGTTCCTAAATCAGCGTGAGAGGTTACTACAAATAAAATTTTCATGTTGTTTATTTATTTAAAATTGTTGTTTACACTTATTATAATTTCATTTCTTCTTCCAAATAATTGATATGGTGGATTGTATCCCAAATAGCGAAAGTGACCATAATAATAAATTTGGTATTCTTTTAAAGCTTTTTCCAGTAGTGCTGTTTGTTTTTTAATACTTTCATCAGAGGCAAATCCACCAAAAGTAATTACCGCTACATATTCTTCGGGAACCGTCTTTATCGTTACTTCGGAATTATTAGGTATAGGCAAATTATCTTTGTTATAGTTAGCTGGCATTACAAAACTCATACTCGAAATACTATCATTGATATCCATGTGAACTGGCGAAGTCATGGCTATTTGTTTGTTATCTTTATTGCCACCAAAAATATAAGTCGCTAACTTTTTGAAACCTGAACTACTTAATTCTCTATAGTTTTTCGCAGACGAAGTAATCATAGCCATGGTAGATGATGGATAAAACCTGATTTCAAAGTCTTTTTCTACCCGAATCACTTTGTAGGGTTGGTTTTCTGATTTTTTAGTTGCCCTACTGATGTAAAGTTGAAAAACCACAAACAGGATAAGCACTATACTTCCGATGATTACTGCTGTTTTCATAATTCCTTGTTTAACATTTTAATTGGTTCTTTTGCTTTCATTACCGGAACATAAAGCATGATGTTGGCACCCAACATGACAAATAAAACCCCAAACACTTGTAGCGTAACTAATTTGAAATTCAAAGCGATAACAGCCCCAATGCCTACTACTAAACCAAGTAGCACCCGGATTAGTACGATTTTAAAAACAACCTTTTGTGCCAAATTAAAAATCCAACTGCATAAAATTATTTCTGAGAAGGAATAAAAGATGAAAAGATAGAAAGTGAAATTTATAAACCTTTCCATGGAATTACAGAAAAAGAGAAGCGCAATTGCATATAGCAACATAGCAAAAGCATGCATAGTATGATAGGCAAATTGCACTTGTTTGTTTTGGCGAAATGCAGCAGTAGCAAAAGCAAAAAATGCTCCCACTAGTAGCGTAATTGCTAGTTTAAATGTAATTTCGTTTAGCGAACTATCATTTGAAAATAACAAAAAAACACCGGCAAGAATTGTAATTAATCCATATAAATAAATGGGGATGTTTTTTTTCATTCTGTTTTACATTTTAAAAAGGATCACTTAATTCACTTATTCTAATCCGCTTTTTATTTACAAATTCGTCTACTGATATTGTTTTTAACATCAGTTTACAATACCAGATTACCTTTCCATCAAAAATTATGATTAATGTGAATTAATGTCAGAACAAAGTTGAGAACTCTTCTGTCCTAAAAAGTTACAGAAAAAATGATAAGAATTGTATCATTCGCATATTTTGAGTGAAGAGTGAAGAGTGAAGAGTAAGGAGTGAAAGTTGGTAATGAGTTGTTTATAAACTCTTTTGGCTAGGGAAATATATTGATGGTCTTGAAACGATTTTTATCTTTGTAGGTATTGCTCTTCTATTACTTTTCTGATTGATACAAAACCTATTTTGTTTACCTCAATCTCGGTTCGTTTTATCCAAATAAGTTCGTTGATTTCATCTTTAGCCGTTATGGAAACATCATCATTTGACAAGGCACATTCGTAGATAATATCCATAGTGCGATAGGCTACGTTTTTAAAAACGTAATGATTTGGTGCTGTGGTGATATATCGTATATCAGTTGAAGTAATAACCAAACCTAATTCTTCTTTAATTTCTCGACATGCTGCTTCTTCTGCGGTTTCGTTTGGATCGATAAAACCACCTGGCAAGTCGAGTTTACCTTTGTCGGGATTTACATTTCTAACCGTGAAAAGCATTTTGTCTTCAAAAGTGAAAACAACGGCTACTGCGGCGGCAATATTATGGTATAAAACAAAATCACAGTCCTTGCAATGCAACTTGAAATTGTTGTGGTAAGTGAAGTTTTTGCTGGCGCAATTGGGGCAGTATTTAAAAAAGTTGGTTTCGGTCGACATAGTTTGGCAAAGATTGCACAGTTTAGCACAGATTTTTTAAATTTTTAGCCACGGATTACAAGGATTTCCAAAGATTATTTCAAAGATTAATTTGTGACGATAACTTAAATCATTGTTCGATTATAGTTTCCCAAAAACCGTATTTTCCTGTTCCGTTACGCGGATGAAGGTGGTTCGTTTTGTTAATTCTTTTAATTTGGATGCACCAACATAGGTACAGGTACTTCGAATGCCGCCCAAAATATCGTGAAGTGTTTCTATCACATCGCCTTTGAAGGGCACTTGCACTGTTTTGCCCTCGCTGGCTCTGTATTCAGCCACACCGCCAACATGCTTTTTCATTGCGGTTTCAGAACTCATGCCGTAGAACTGTTTGTATTTTTCGCCATTGATTTCTACTAATTTCCCGCCGCTTTCTGTGTGTCCGGCAAGCATTCCTCCTAGCATTACAAAATCGGCTCCAGCGCCAAATGCCTTAGCCACATCGCCCGGAATAGCACAACCACCATCGCTGATGATGTGTCCGCCTAAACCATGCGCCGCATCGGCACATTCAATAATAGCAGAAAGTTGCGGATACCCTACTCCTGTTTTTACTCTAGTGGTGCAAACTGAACCTGGACCAATACCTACTTTTACAATATCAGCACCTTCCAAAAGAAGTTCTTCTACCATTTCGCCAGTAACTACATTTCCTGCAATGATTACTTTATTTGGATATTGCTTACGTGCTTGTTTTAAGAAGTTTACAAAATGCTCTGAATAGCCATTAGCCACATCAATACAAATGAATTTCAAGTCAGAATGGAGTTCCATGATTTCGGCTAGTTTCTTAAAATCTTGCTTTCCCGTTCCTGTGCTAACTGCAATATAGTCGACGATTTCTGTTGGCGCTTTTTGAAGAAAATCGCTCCATTCTTGTATCGAATAATGTTTGTGAATGCATGAAAACAGTTTCTCTTTGGCTAGTTCGATTGCCATTTCGAATGTTCCTACGGTATCCATATTGGCTGCCATAATCGGCACACCTGTCCAAGTTACTGTACTGTGCTTAAATTTGAATTCACGTTCTAACGACACTTGTGCTCTACTGTTTAGCGTTGAACGTTTTGGTCTAATCATTACGTCTTTAAATCCTAATTTTAGTTCGGTTTCAATTCTCATAATTCAATACTTTGGATGAATTCAAATGTATTGTTTTCAGGAATATAAATGAAAGAATTCATTTTCTAAATAGGAAAAATTATGAACAATTATTATGTAAGTGTTTTGATGGTTCACTATTTCCTTCGGGAGTCGGGTTTGCCTCAGAATAATTTTCTTTTTAAAAAAATAGCTTTTTCAAAATAGAAAATCACTCAAACTGACGAATTTATTGACTGATGGATTTCGTGAAGGGAAAATCAATTGAAGTAACTAGTTTAGTATTTAATTGCGTTATAAAAAACCTTTACTTCATTTATAGCGGTTTGATAAGTAGATGCTATTTTATTATTTATACTATAAAAAAGTTAACTAGGTAAGAAAAAAGAAAGTCTCAAAAATCTTTTTACCTTATTGTAAATTGAAATAAAATTTACCACTAAATCAGAAAAAACAATTTATTCAGGTAACTTACCTAGTAACTTAATTTGGGGAAAAAGGGCTTACTCGTTCATTTGTTTGAAACTTTATAAAACAAATCTGTTATTTTATTTGTTTTATACTCATTATTTTAAATAGCGCTACTTAGCAAAGTATATTTTAAAAGTTGTTCCTTCCCCTACACTACTTTCTACCTCGACTGAACCGTTAAGCGCTTCTATTTGATATTTAGTAAGATACAAACCTATTCCGTTGGCATTTTTATTTTGATGAAATGTTTGATTTAAACCAAATAATGAATTTCCAAAGCGTTCTAAATCAATTCCTTGTCCATTATCTTTGATGGTTAGAATTTTGGCATGAGCTACTTCCATAAACTCAAAATGGATTACTGGAAAACGATTAGGGTGTGCATATTTGACGGCATTGGTACAAAAATTCAATAAAATACTTTCTAAATAAGCAGGATTATGAACTACCGAAGCATTTTGAGGTATAGAATTGACAAACTCAAGTTTTTTTTCATGCGAATAACCATTTACTATGTTTTCCACTTTTTCTAAATACTGGTTAAGAAGCAAAGTCTCGTTATTAATCGCAGAAGGTTTATTAATAGAAACTATTTGAGATAAATCGTCAAGTGTTTTTTTTAAATCGTTTGAAACGGTGCCCATAAGATCAAGATACATTTGGTTTTCATTTTTATCCACATCTAAATCGATGACATCTAGTAACATTGTGATATTAGCCGCATAAGTATTTAAATTGTGTGATACCGTATAAAACAAATTCAATAATAATTTATTCAGATTTTCAGTGTCAGAACATGCCTTGTCTTGTTTTAACTGGCTATAGTTTGTAGAAACGTTAGCAACTTCCATAAGTAATCTTAATTTGTATTAATTATTTACATTATCCTCATTATGCTAGTGCAAATATAGACTTGTCAAAATCAATAAATTGTAGAACATGTGAACTGATTTTGTAGAATTATTTCTACAAAAAAAATGTTTTTAGGAAGTTAATTGGAATTACTTTGACTCTTCAAAATATAACTGGAAGAGTTCAATTAATGCGGCTAAATTATCAATTTCTAGTTTCTCGAAAACCCTATTCTTAAAGGTGCTTACGGTAGTTTTTTTAATTTGTAGTAGCTCTGATATTTCTAGATTTCCGTAGCCTTTTATTAAGAGTCGGGCTACTTCAACTTCTCTAATTGATAATTTATCGAGCGGATTAATGGGTGTTTTGGATATATAGGAGTCTAAAATCCGGTCTTTAACTGTTGGAGTTAAAAATTTTCCTGTAGTTATCATGCTTTTTATAGCATATTTCATCTCATCTTCGGTACAACCCTTATTTAAAAATCCAGAAGCGCCAGCATTAAGGTAACGAAGTGCATAAATACTTTCGTCATATGCCGTACAAATTAAAATCATTAGCTCAGGTTGCAGCATTTTTATCTCGGGAATGATACTAAGGCTATTACCATCTGGAAAATTTATATCTAATATCAAAAGGTCTATTTTTGCTACTTTTACCATTTGAATAACCTCTTTAAAACTGCCTGCTGTTTGAATTTCAGCGGTAGGAAACAATTCTTTAATAACTAAGGAAAATCCCTGCCTAACAACACTGTGGTCATCAGCAATTAAAAAAGTAAAGTTTTTTGATAATTTCATGTAAGGGCTATTTAATGGATTTATTCTTGTGTCAAAATAAGGTTAAATGTCACTTTGGTTCCTTTGTTTGGTTCGCTTTCGATGTGAATTTCGCCATCAAATAGTTCGATTATTTCTTTACAAATATTCAATCCTAAACCCACACCTAAATCGGTCACATTATCAGAAACAACACCTTGATAATATGATTCGAAAATGTTTTCCAGGTCATTTTTATTAATTCCTATTCCATTATCTGAGATGATTACTTTGAAATTTTTCTCAAAATCTGAAATAGTTTCTAAGTTCACATCAACATTAATTTTTCCATTTTCGGTAAATTTATTGGCATTTCCGATAAGATTATAAAACAGTTGGTGAATTTTAGCTACATCGGTAAAGACAAGTTCATTGGTTTCGATATGGGAGGAAATTACTAAAGTGTTGCCTTTTGTTTGTAAAAGCGAAGCCAAAGAAGTTAAAATTTGATTTATTTCTTCTTTTAAATTAGTACTTTTTAATTTCAAACTGAGCTTATGATTTTCGTCTCGAGAATATTCTAAAATTTGATTGGAGAGTAACAGCAACGAATTGGTTGTAAACTCTATGGACTTAAAAGTTTCTTTTAGTTGTATATCGTTCACAGTTGCACTTGATTTTTTACTGTACATTGAAATGATACTCAAGGGAGAACGTATCTCGTGGCTAATCATGCCAGTAATTCTATTTTTAAAATTCAAACTTTGACGAATTCTTTCGTGTGAAAGGGTTATTTTTTTTTCATAATCAAAAGCTAATCGGGTAAAGTTGAACAAAATAAAAGAGATAATTAACATCAAAATTATTAAAATGATGATGCTATAACTTCTTATTTTTTTGCTAGTTTGGTATTCCTTTTCAAGATTTTGAATAGTTTGAGGTTGAGATAAATTATTCCCTTTGTTATAACTTGTAACTAATGATTGGTTAAATAGTAACAGCTCTTGCTATTTAAATCGATTAATCGTATATCATTGGCTCTAAAATTAGCATAAGCCATTTTCAATTTAATAAACTCTTTCGCATAATAATCATTGGTGATTTTGATAGCATTCGATAATTGTTGTTCGATGCTTCCTGTGGTAACTTTGTCTTTGTATTGCATAGTAACTACCGTATTGACGTACTCTTTTTGTACGTTGGTTCGATTAGCAATCGCATCACCTAAACGCGAAAAAAGGCCTTTGCGAGATGCACTATCTACTTTTACATAAGAGTCTGTTTTAACATCGTCTAAAAACTTGTCTATTTGAAACTCGTTAAAGCTAAATGCTGTGGGTAAATTATTTTGAATGGCAATTTGATTTTCAATAATGGAATCTATTGACGACTTTGTTTTCTTGATAGCAGACAGAATAGTTTTTTTCTCTTTTAGTAACTTTTCCTTATGGTCGTTACTATTTGAACTAGCTATATTAGCTTGCCAATCAATAATATTATTTATACTCTTCGCATAATTTCTTAAGGATGTCGTATCACGAGTCGTTATGTATTAATTAAAATCATCTTGAGAGGTTAGCAAAGCATTATTTATGGTATTCATTTTGCCCGCAGTGGCCATATCGTCAAAAGCTTCCGCTAGTTTCGTTTCATTATACCAAGTGAGTATAGCAATAATTTGCAATAGAATAATGGAAAT
This sequence comes from Flavobacterium aureirubrum, assembly GCF_038739835.1. Taxonomy (NCBI): domain Bacteria; kingdom Pseudomonadati; phylum Bacteroidota; class Flavobacteriia; order Flavobacteriales; family Flavobacteriaceae; genus Flavobacterium; species Flavobacterium aureirubrum. Next base: position 27,370 of record NZ_JBCGDO010000025.1, on the reverse strand, counting down.
CAATAAAGTATAATGAACTACTTTTCTATGCTTAAATTTTAGTTGTATCAAGTAAAAGAAATTTATTAGTACTTCTATTCTAATTAAAAATTGGATTAAATAGTTGTAGCATTCGCATTTATACTACAAGGCATTAAACATTTTTTTTCGAAACATTTTGAAGCTCAGATTACACAAACAATACCACTCTTTTTTGAAAATGATAGTAAAAAAACCTTTAATTTTTTTGCCATCACATTCACTTCTTGAATTAACAGAACTAACATTTGCATTACAATGTTAAAAGAGATTTGGGGCATTTCTTTTAATTGCATTAAGTGATTTCTAAAAGAGTATTTTAAAAAAACACTTTTATAAATTTCAAGCTTTTTTACAAGACATGAAGTTTTATCGGGCAAATTTAGTATTCTTCATTAAAAAATAAGTAGTACTAAACAATACTTTTTGTAGAATAAATTCTACAGCTTTTTTTTGAACCAAAAAATAAACTTTATTATTGAAGTGAAAACGCTTAAATTATGTTGTAACTACATCTAGATAATTATGAACGACCACTAAGGTGAATAAAAGTGTTTCATACCCATTCATTGTAAGCTATTAAGCTTACTTTTAGTTCTTGAATAAATTTGTTCTGTTTTCTTCTAGTTTGAATGAATGATAATTACTATAAATTACTAAAAATATATATTCTATATCAAATAAAAACGTATAAAATTCTCTTAAATAATTATAATTTTACAGAATAACTTTAAATGAAAAAAACAAAATACTTTGTCAGGTAATCTATTTATCTTCGACTAAGTTATAACTATTAAAACTTACTATATGAGAAGTATTTTTTGCTTACTGTTCGTTAACTTTTTATCGTTTGGATTTGCCCAAAACTCTATTCCAAAAGTATTAGAAAAACTTAATAGTAAATCAGTTCCTTATATTACGGTTAAAGAATTACTTGCAAAAGAAAACGCTGTTTTACTTGATGCTCGTGAAACTAAAGAATATAATGTAAGTCACATTAAAAATGCAATCAATGTGGGATTTGAGAAATTTGATGTAAAAAGAACGAAACTGATTCCAGTAGATAAAGAAGCAACAATCATTGTTTACTGTTCGATTGGCGTGCGAAGTGAGAAAATCGGCGAACGCTTACTAAAGTTAGGCTACAAAAATGTTTTTAACCTCTACGGTGGCATTTTTGAATGGAAACACCAAGGCGGAAAAGTGGTGAATAACCAAAATGTGGAAACTGACGAAATTCATACCTTTAACAAAGAATGGAGCGTATATCTGGCGAAAGGGAAAAAAGTGTATGAAAACTAATGCCTTAATCATATTTACACGAAACCCTCAATTAGGGAAGGTAAAAACCCGATTGGCCAAAACTATTGGGGATGAAAAAGCCTTGAAAGTTTACACTGATTTGTTAGCACATACCATGAATGTTACGAAACGATTGACCTGTGATAAATTTGTTTTTTATGATGAAAGGATTGTAAATAATGATGGATGGGCAGATAATCTATTTTTTAAAAGAAAACAATCAGGAGTGGATTTAGGAGCAAGAATGCAACATGCTTTTGAACAACTTTTTGAAGTGGGGTATCAAAAGTGTATTATTATTGGAAGTGATTTGTTTGACTTAACTGCTCATCATGTTCAGGAAGCTTTTCAAAAATTGGACAATGCTGATGTTGTACTCGGCCCGGCAGAAGATGGCGGTTATTATCTTTTAGGATTAAAAAAAGTAATTCCTTCCGTTTTCATCAATAAACATTGGGGAACTTCGAGTGTTTTAACCGAAACGCAAAGGGATTTAGAAAATCATCAAGTTGAATGCATTGAAACACTAAACGACATTGATACTTTTGAAGATTTAGAAAAAAGCAAGTATTACCAAAAAAGACAACAGCTGAATGGAAAAGTATAGTGATATTTTTTTAAATTCTTACAGTGGTTATTTTAACTACCTGTTGAATGAAATTCTTTATTGGAAATGGGACAACTATTTCTATGGTTTACTATTTATTTCCTTAGGCGTTTGGTTGTTAGAAATTGTATTTCCATGGCGAAAAAATCAACCGATATTTCGTAAAGATTTTTGGTTGGATTTGTTTTACATGTTTTTCAATTTCTTTTTATTTAATCTGATTCTGTTAATTGCCTTATCCAATGTTGCCGAAACGCTTTTAAATGACTTTTTGTCTTTATTTAATTTACAATTAACTTCTATACAAGTCGTTTCACTTTCTGAGTTGCCAAAGCCAATTGGACTGATTGTATTTTTCATCATCAGTGATTTTGTGCAATGGAACATACACCGTTTATTGCATCGTGTTCCTTTTTTATGGAACATCCACAAAACACATCATTCACCCAAGCAAATGGGATTTGCCACACAATTTCGCTACAATTGGATGGAAGCTGTGGTGTATAAATCCATTCAGTACATTCCACTCATTCTGATTGGCGGTTTTGCTTTAGAGGATGTTTTTATCGTACATTTTGTTGCTATTGCGATAGGCCATTTAAACCATGCCAATATTGGTTGGGATTACGGAATTTTTAAATATGTTTTCAATAATCCGAAAATGCATATTTGGCACCATAGCAAAGTGTTGCCCTCAAAATACGGTGCCAACTTCGGTATTTCATTAAGCATTTGGGATTATCTTTTTAAAACCAACCATATTCCAAACGATGGAAAAGACATTGAGTTAGGTTTTTCGGATGAAGAGGAATTTCCGAACGATTTTATACAACAAGAACTATTTCCTTTTAAAAAATAATGTGTAAGGAATCCACAATGGCAGCGTCTAGTAAACAGCTATAAAAAAATTGAACATGAGAAAATTATTTTTTATCATCTCCCTCCTACCCTTTTTGTCATGTGCCAAATCAAATGAATCTTCGCTACCTGAAATGGCTTATGCCAAAGAAAGTAAAACCATAAGCAAAGTAATCGACCATCAAAAATGGCATGTTTTATTGCAAAAACATGTTTCGGCAAAAGGAAATGTAAATTATCCGGGATTTAAAAAAGATGCCCAAGCATTACAAGTATATTTAGACGAACTTTCGGCAAATGTTCCCCAAAAGTCGTGGTCTAAAAATGCGGTGTTAGCCTATTGGATTAACGCCTACAATGCGTTTACCGTAAAATTAATTTTAGACAATTATCCCGTAAAAAGTATCAAAGACATCAAAGACCCTTGGGGTAAAAAGTTTTTTATATTGGGAACAAAAAAATATAGTCTGGAAGAAATTGAACACGAAATTTTACGGAAAATGGACGAACCCAGAATTCATTTTGCCATCAACTGTGCTTCCTTTTCTTGTCCGAATTTATCAAATGAAGCTTTTATTGATACAAAATTAGAAAAGCAACTCGATGTCGCCGCAAAAGCATTTGTTAATGATAAAACAAAGAATACCATTCAACAAGAAAGCGTTGAAATCTCAAAAATATTTGATTGGTTTTCGGGCGATTTTAAATCAAACGGTTCAATAGTCGATTACTTGAATCAATACAGCACGATAAAAATTTCCAAAAAGGCCAAAATAAAATTCAAAGAATACAATTGGAGCTTGAATGACTAAAATTTCCATCATCATACCAACACTCAATGAAGTCGATGCCATCCATCGGCTTTTGTTGTATGTAAAAAAGGAGCTTTCAAAAACAATTCCGTTTGAACTCATTGTGGTTGATGGTGGCAGTACAGATGGAACGAAAAATAAAGTGCAAACCTTACACAAAGACGTCATAGTGTTATCGAGTGCAAAAGGCAGAGCAAAACAGCTCAATGCCGGAGCAAAAATAGCAACCGGTGACCTACTCTACTTTTTGCATTGTGATAGTTTTCCGCCAACTGACTTTGATTTGGAAATTTTTAATCAAGTTAAAAAAGGTCATTTTTCTGGCTGCTTCCGAATGAAGTTTGATGATGCTCATCCGGTGCTTTGGGTTTCGCAATGGTTTACACGATTTAATCATATATCTTGTCGTGGAGGCGACCAGTCTTTGTTTGTAACAAAATTATTATTTGATGAAATGGGTGGTTACAACGAAAATTACAGTATTTATGAAGACAATGAAATCATCAAACGATTGTATCAAAACAGTAAATTTGTTGTAATTCCTAAATACGTTATCACCTCAGCCAGACGCTATAAGAAAAATGGTGTTTTGCGATTACAATATCACTTTGCTATCATCCATCTAAAAAGAAGATTCGGCCATTCAACTGAAAGCATGTTAAAGTACTATAAAAAAAACATTAGCTAAATGGAATACAGAGGTAAACTGAATGAATATTTTCATATTGCAACCATTAGAAAAGAGGATGCAGTTTGGTTAAATCAATACAAAGGGGATTGCTTGCGTATTTTTTGGAATGACAAAAGAGACACTACCTTAATTATTGATGGATTAGAATATCCCTTGTTACTCAATCAAATTTTGTTTTTAACGGACATGCATGACATTGTCATTTCAAAAATGGATGAAATTAACCTTATTCGTTTTAACAGAGAATTTTACAGCTCTGAATTTTTTGATAAAGAAATTGGTTGCAATGGTGTACTTTTCTTTGCCAATGCTAAAATTCCGGTCATTGATTTGGATGAAATACAATTGCCCAAATTCAAATTACTTTGGATGGTATTTCTCAGCGAGTTTGAATCGAAAGACAATTTACACGGTCAGATGTTGTTGATGCTTTTGAAACGTTTTTTAATTCTCGCTACCCGAATTTATAAAAAGTCAAACAAATCCATAAAACTGCATGTTAACAAGTTAGATACGATTAGAGAATTTAATTTATTGGTTGAAATGCATTATAAAAAAATGCATACCGTTGTAGAATATGCGAATTTAATGAATAAACCCGCTAAATCGTTGACCAATCTTTTTACTTTACACTCAGAAAAAACACCACTTAAAGTAATTCAGGACCGAATACATATTGAAGCTAAAAGACAATTATTATTTACCCAAAAAATTGTGAAAGAAATTGCTTTTGAATTGGGTTTTGAAGATATTACTTCGTTTAGTCGATTTTTCAAAAATAAAGAAGGACAATCCCCAAAAGAATTCAGAGAAAAAAACAGAATAATTGACAACTAATCAGGAAAAATAGTATAATCATAATCAATTGATTTTTTGAACTTTGTTAAAAATCAATTGCTATGAAAAAGAAAATTTTACTTTGTGTTTTTGGCTTACTTTCCTTTGCTATGGGAAAGGCACAATGCACCGCTAACGGAACAGGATTTGGAAACAATCCAAGTATTCCAAGTTATAATGTTTCAGGAATGGTTTCGGTTGTACTCAATGATAACAATACCATTACTGTAAATTTAGGCAGTAATTTTTCCACAGCTTCCGGTCCGGATGTAAGGGTATTTTTAGTTGACAGAGGAACGCTGACAAATGCTCAGTTGCGAATGACCAATAATTTTTTATCACGACCTAGAGTCGAAATGGGACTTGTCAACGGAAATGGTGCAGCAAGTTTTACACAAACGATCCCTAACGGAGTAACAATCTCGAATTTCAATACGATTTATTTTTACTGTCAGCAGTTTAACGCTTTTTGGGACTTTGGAAGTTTTATGCCATTTACAAGCTCTAATTGTGCTACATTATCTAACGAATCCATTTTTGCCTCGAATTTTAAAGTCTATCCTAATCCTTCAAAAGGTACTATCTCAATTGATTTTGATGAATTTACCGAAATAAAATCATTCCAAATCTATTCAGCATTAGGTCAAAAAGTAGTTGAAATAAATGAACCTATCCAATCCAAAACAAGTTTCGATTTAACAAACTTAGAGAGCGGTATTTATTTTCTTCATTTGATTGATGTCAATAATAAAACGTATACTAAAAAGATTAGTTTGAATTGATGAATTTTGTTTGTTTTATTGTTTTAGATTGATTTTAAAATGCGGTGTTCTTTCACCGCTTTTTTTTTATTTTATTACATTGCTCTTTATTAACTTTAGCTTTAATTAAAAAATAACATCAAATTTAAAAATTGAATTAAATCATTTAAAGACGATACTGTTTAAAAATATTGTCCTATACCAAATACAATTCCGCTTGAAGAATTTCTTGTTATTCCATATCCATAATCAATTCTAAATGTGGCATTAAAAATGGTTTTATGTATAAATCGCAACCCAATTCCAGAATAAATTCTAAAATTTTCTGAATCTATAAAATCATTGAAATTTCCGCCAGGTTGGCGCCAACTACCGGAATCTATAAAGGCATTACCTTGTAAAACAAACCAATTTTTTTCATAAATCGTTGTTCGGTACTCCGTGTTAAAAACCAACACTCCGGTTCCGCGATCAATAATATTACCCACACCGCGAATGTTTAAATTATTGTCTAAAGAAAACGGAGCGAACGGATTAGAGTCATTAGATGACAATCCCAAGCGCAATCTACTCGCCCAATTACCTGTTTTGCCCACTCGTTTAAAATAAGACAAGTCATTCCAAGCGATAATAAATTCATTTTGAAAGGCATTGGAACTAAAAACATATTGACCAAAGAAATTATTACGAAATCCGTTAACTAAATAAAAATCGTATTTTAAATTATCGAATATATAATTGGACTTTATCATCACTTTATCAACTTCTAGAAATTGCGGTACATTAACATCTGTTGGACCTGAACGGTATTGATATTCTTCAGAAAAAAAATTTGCTCCCAATTTTAATGAATTTCTATAATTTAATCTATACACACCTAAAACTTCAACACCTGTATTTGTATATTCATACCTTGATGGCAAATCAGTGATAAAAATGGGCTCAAAACTAGCCAATTTTTGAAAACTACTTTCAAGACCAAAATTAGCAGAAAATAGAAAAGGTGCCGAGAAAAATAATCCATAAGAAGGAATACCATTCGATTGAAAATATCCTCCAACAGTGTTATTTCTTCCCAAAAAATTATAATCAAAAAGTCCGACTCTATATGCGGCTTCTGCTTCGTCAGTAGTCCAAAGTTGCAAATTGGGTAAAATACTCCAATTCTCAATTACCGTAAATGTAACGCTGTAGTTATTGACTTTATTCTTAGTAACTTTATAAGTGACATTAGAAACACCATTTAACCTAGTTAGTGCCGCAACATCCCTATGTAATTTTAAAGAGTCTAAAGGTTCTGCTACTCTTGTTTCGATAAATTCGGTCATGAATTTGATATTCATTTTTTTAACTCCTTCCCAAGAGATGTCTCCAACGCTGTTTTCTTGAGACATCAAGTTACTAATTGAAAAAAAGAGGATAAAAAGGCTGTTTTTCATGTTTTTTCACAAATATCTACAGAAATCTTCAAACGTTTAACGCTTTTAGTAAAATTGTCAACTAATAAGGAAAAATAGTAAATGGATGAGTCAATGAAAAAATGAAATTTTGTTTTGATATAAAATTACATCTTAACACTTAAAAAAATTGCTATGAAAAAAAATTTTTTCCCCCTTGTCTTGTTGACTGCTCTCACCATTTCGTGTAGTTCTGATGATGATGCAGCTTCAACTGCTTCTTTAAATTTAAACCTTAGTGGTTTGGAAAACCTAGGACCAAATTTTGTTTATGAAGGTTGGATTGTGGTCAATGGAACACCGGTTACCACAGGAACATTTACAGTTAATAATGCTGGTGCTCTATCCAAAACACAGTTTGACGTTGACAGAGCTCAACTTAACAACGCTACCGATTTCGTGCTTAGTATTGAACCAACGAATGACCCTGACCCTGCTCCTTCAAACACTAAATACCTTGCCGGTTCATTCAGTGGGTCAACAGCCTCTGTTTCTACCGGAATAATTGGTAATTTTAGTACGTCAACCGGAAAATATCTACTTGGCACGCCAACAAACGGTAACGCAAACCCAAACGCAGGAGTTTGGTTTATGGATGGAAACGGACCAAGTGTAGGGTTAAATTTACCAACATTAGATGCCGGTTGGAAGTATGAGGGCTGGGTAGTGAGCAATGGTACCGTATTAAGTACAGGTGCATTTACAAATCCGAATGGCCCTGATATGTCAGCCATCTATTCAGGTATGATGCCTTCTCCTCCATTTCCGGGTGAAGACTTTTTAGTGAATGCTCCGGCAGGATTGACCTTTCCGGCAAATTTGAGCGGTGCCACTTTAGTGATTTCGGTTGAGCCATTCCCCGATAATTCGCCAATGCCGTTTACACTAAAACCATTATCACATAATGTTGCAAATCCGGCTGTAACGGGTACAACCATAAATATGGAAAGAAGTTTACTATCTTTTCCAACAGGAACGGTTTCAAGGTAATAGTACTGTTCTTTAAAAGAAGTATAATTTTAAATAAGATGGAGGTTTAAACAAAGCCTCCATCTTACTAATTAAAGAGTTGTGCAAGAATCTGACAAAACTATCCTTTTGACTAGTATACTTTTGAAATCCAATCTAACTATATTTAACCTTAACCTATAGCATAAATTAAAATGAAAAAATTATTATTTTTAGTAGTAGTGCTGTTTTATAGTACTACATCAATTGCTCAAGAAACTTCTTTTTATTCAAACACAGACATTTTCCTGAAAAAATATGTGCAAGCTAAAAAAGTAAATTATGAGGCTATTAAAAAAGACCCTAAAACACTGGAAGATTTAGTTAAACAAATTGCAACATTCAGTCTATCCAATGACCCAAAAGTCAATAAAGCATTTTTTATTAATGCTTACAACATCGTGATGATTAATGCCATTGTAGAAAAATATCCTATAAAATCGCCAATGGATATAACCGGTGTTTTTGACAAAACAAAATATACCGTTGCAGGTACCAAACTAACGCTAAATGATATTGAAAATAAAATGATTCGGGAAAAATACAAAGATGCTAGAATTCATTTTGTGTTGGTGTGTGGAGCAAATGGTTGTCCACCGATAACAAACTTTGCTTACACTCCTGAAAATTTAGAACACCAATTGGAACAACAAACCAAATTGGCTATCAATAATCCGGATTTTATCAAAGTCAATGTAAAAAGCAAAAAAGTGGAAATATCCCAAATATTCGAATGGTACAAAGAAGATTTCATATCCACTAAAAGTTCGTATATCGATTTTTTAAATAAATACAAATCAGAGCCAATTCCTGCCAATTTTAAAGTAGCTTTTTACACCTACGATTGGAGCTTAAATAAACATTAATGTAGAACAAACATGTTGCGTATGAAATCACTAAAATTATCAATACTAGTTAGTATTTTATTGGTTCAATTCTCATTTTCACAAGAAATTGAAGAAACGGAACAATCCAATATTCAAACCTATACTCCTTCAAAACTGTTAGAAAAAGGAAAATGGGACATCAAATGGTTTAATAATTTATACACACAAACCAAAGAAGACAGAAATGGCGAAACATTTGAAGTACCGAGATCTACTTTTTTTACAACATCTGTTGAAGTCTTCACTGGAGCCAGTAACAACAAGAAATTTAATGTTGGTTTAATTGTGGAGTATCGTTCAAACTCTTTCGCGGACAAAAGTGCGGGTAGTGTCTTCTCTTTTAAAAATGAAACAGGTGAAGCAAGAAGTGGGTTAGGTCATATTGCTCCGTCAGTTAAAATAGCTCCTTTTAATTCGCTTCCTAGATTTTCTATTCAAAGTTCATTTTTCATTCCGGTTTTTGACAAAGAGAGTGATGAAAACGGTTTCTTGGCACAAAAAAGTTTTATTTGGCAAAACCGCTTTTTTTATGATTACACTTTCCCAGGCAATAAATTTCAATTATTCTCTGAATTTGGAACCCGTTTATTTTTGGGCAACAAAGACGAAGGTTTTGCAAACAATAGCATTGAATTGGCTCCTGGTGTTTTCCTGAGTTATTTCCCAACATCAAAATTCACAGTTTTGGGTTTTATTCAACATGCTCAATTGGTAGACTTAGGGAATGAGTTTGAACAAAATTATTCTGCTTTAGGAGCCGGTTCAAAATACCAACTCACTAAAACATTAAATGTAGAAGTTTTATATAGTAAATTTGTGAGAGGCAGTGATAGTGGACTGGGTCAATCATTTAATTTAGGGCTAAGAGCCATTTTTTAAAGAAATCTAAATTCCTCTTTTAAGTTTAAATAAGATCAAAATGGAGCATGTTGTAATAATAGGCAATGGTATATCGGGAGTTACTCTAGCAAGGCATATTAGAAAGCAATCAGAAAAAAAGATTACAATCATTTCATCAGAATCAGATTACTTTTTTTCAAGAACAGCTTTGATGTATGTTTTCATGGGACACATGAAGTTTGAACATACGCAACCTTATGAAAATTGGTTTTGGAAAAAAAATCGTATTGATCTAAAAAAAGCTTTTGTAGAAAATGTAGATACGGATATTAAACTTGTCATTTTTTCTTCAGGGGAAGTTTTAAAATATGATAAACTTGTCATCGCAACAGGATCAAAACCCAGTAAATTTGGTTGGCCAGGTCAAGATTTGAAAGGCGTAATGGGGATGTATCACAAACAAGATTTAGAAAACCTAGAGAAATATGCTCCCAACAATCAAATTTGTAAAAGAGCGGTAATCGTAGGCGGTGGATTGATTGGTATTGAATTAGCGGAAATGTTACATTCCAGAAATATTCCTGTGACATTTTTAGTTCGTGAAGATAGTTTTTGGAATGGTGTTTTGCCACAAGGTGAAAGTGCAATGATTAATCGTCATATCAAAAACCATCACATTGATTTGCGTTTGTCAACCAATTTAAAATCCATAAATGCAGATGAAAACGGTTTTGTAAAATCGGTTACAATCGAGGATACTGGTGAAGAAATTGCTTGTAATGTAGTAGGTTTAACAGCGGGTGTATCTCCTAATATTGATTTTTTAAAATCTTCTAAAATTGAATTGGGACGGGGTGTGAAAGTAAATCGTTTTTTAGAAACCAACATCAAAGATGTTTATGCTATTGGTGATTGTGCCGAACAGCATGAAGCCATCGGGAACAGGCGAACTATTGAAGCGGTTTGGTACACAGGAAGGATGATGGGGGAAACTTTAGCACAAACTATTTGCGGAAATCCTATGCAATATAATCCCGGACATTGGTTTAATTCTGCTAAATTTTTTGCTATTGAATACCAAACGTATGGTTGGGTTTTTAGTGAAAAAATGAAATCCCAATTTGAAGAGCATTTTCATTGGAAACACAAAGATGATACCAAATGTATCACGGTTGCCTATCATAAAGAAACAAAGAAGTTTTTAGGCATCAACACTTTTGGAATTCGTATGCGACACGAAACGTTTGACAAATGGCTTACGGAGCAACAAGAAATAGATTATGTAATGAAGCATTTATCAGAAGCTAATTTTGATCCCGAATTTTATAAACATTATGAAAATCAAATTTTAGCAGCATTTAAACATCAACTTCAAATTGTAGAAAATGAGTACTAAAATAAATCATAGTATGTCGTTGGCAAAACCAGATGCTACCGATATTTCAACAAAACAAAAAGTAGCGCTAGCTATTGGAATTATAGGTCTATTTATCATGGTGTTGGCATTTTTAAATGTTAATTTTCCAAATAGAGCTGTTTTTTTAAGTTTATCATTAGTAACCATAAGTGTCGGAACAGTTATTTATTCTAGAGATGCTTATTTGACTAAGTTAGAAGGTATAAAAAATGATGGCGTTTGGTTTAAGTCCATTTCTTCTCGAGGTCTTTGGGGTTGGATTGTTGGAATGATAATTACCACATTTTACATAGTACTTTATTTCTTTCCAACGTATTTAGGTTTAGGTGAAAATGGCAATCCAAATTCGGGCCTCATTAGTTTGTTTGATCCGTTAAGCCAATTATTAAGCGGAAGAAATGCCAGTCAATGGTTTGTATATGGAACACTTTATACCGTTGCTATTTTAATATTTGGTTACAAGTTTATTTTAAAATACAAGCATAACCATTACCAACAAGTTCGTACCCTTTCAGTCATGTTTTTTCAGCTGGGTTTTGCTTTTCTGATTCCAGAATTTATGTACGTAATGAATAATGATTTGCCTTACTATGATTTAAAATCCTTGTGGCCACTCAATTACTATATTTTTGACGAGTGGTCTGTTACTGGATTTTTATCTAACGGGACTGTGGGTTTAGCACTTATTCTGTTTGGAATATTATCTATTTTTGTAATTTCTCCCATTTTAACTTATAAATACGGCAAACGCTGGTATTGTTCTTGGGTTTGTGGCTGTGGTGGATTAGCCGAAACTGCCGGTGATTCCTTTCGTCAACTTTCATCAAAGAAATTATCGGCTTGGAAATTAGAACGATGGTTGGTTCATATCGTTTTAGTTTTTTCTGTGGTGATGACTGTGGCCATGGTTTATACCTATTTAGGTTATGATAGTACTAATTTTTGGTTAACGCGTGAAGTATTCATCATTGCTGTTATTGCTTTTTTAAGTGTTATTTTTGGTTTTGTACTTTATTTTAAAGGAAAAGAACTTGGCAAAGATGCAAAAATAGGTGCTATTGGATTTTTTCTAGTAATCCTACTTTTGTTAGTACTTCATTTTACAGGAACTACCCAAGAAGTGTTTTTTATTCAAGGAAGCACGCTGCGTTCCGCTTATGGTTTGTACATAGGCTCTATTTTTTCGGGTGTTATTGGAACCGGTTTCTATCCTATTTTAGGTAGTCGTTCTTGGTGTCGATTTGGTTGCCCGATGGCAGCCATTTTAGGATTTCAACAAAGATTGTTTTCAAAATTTAGAATTACTACCAATGGCGGACAATGTATTTCTTGTGGAAATTGTTCAACGTATTGTGAAATGGGAATTGACGTAAGAGCTTATGCACAAAAAGGCGAAAATATCGTACGTTCATCGTGCGTTGGGTGCGGAATCTGTGCAGCCGTTTGTCCACGTGGCGTTTTAAAATTAGAAAATGCATCCGAAAAAGGAAGAATCAATTCAAATGACATTTTACTTGGAAATGATGTGAATTTACTTGATTTGATTAATCAAAAATAAAGTCAATGTTGGCAAGGATAGATTCGAAACAATTGAAATGAAACAAATGCAACTGCTTATTTTAGTGCTTTTACTCACTTCTTTTACCGAAAAAGAGTATGTCAAATTGTATTTTGAAAACGGCAAAATGAAGGCAGAAGGCTGGATATTGAATGGTGAAAAAACAGATTATTGGTTTTACTATTATGAAAACGGAAACAAAAAAGAAGAAGGTCATTATAGTAACAATCAAAAAACGAAATGGTGGATATATTATGATAAAAAGGGAACCATTGTAAAAAAATGTGAACACAAAAACAATGAATTGAACGGATTAACGATAGTGTATTCCAAAGGAAAAATTTCAAAAGCAGAAAAATACGCCAATGGAAAAAAAGTAAAAACGTGGACCGATTTAAATGAATTTAAAAAAGATAATATAGACTTTTAGTGAATAGAATTAAAGTAATCATTCCGGCTTTCAATGAAGAAAATGCAATTGCTAAAGTAATTGTAGAAATTCCTGCTTTTGTTGAGGAAATCATTGTAATTAGCAACAATTCAACTGATAAAACGGAAGAAGTTGCCAAAAAAGCCGGTGCTACAGTACTTTCAGAACGTCGAAAAGGATATGGTTACGCCTGTTTAAAAGGCCTGGAATACATCGAACAGCTGGAGATAAAACCGGACATAATTGTTTTTTTAGATGGTGATTATTCCGATTATCCCGAAGAATTATCGCATTTAATTGAACCCATAATTAACCATAAGATTGATTTCGTAATTGGAGCCAGAGTAAAACAGTTACGTGAAAATGGAGCCATGACACCTCAACAAATTTTTGGTAATTGGCTGGCTTGTTTTTTAATGAAACTATTTTTTTATGCAAAATTTACAGACTTAGGTCCATTTAGAGCCATAATATACCATAAATTGGTGCAACTAAAAATGGAGGACAAAACCTATGGTTGGACAGTAGAAATGCAATTAAAAGTACTTAAACAAAAAATGAGTTATGTAGAAATTCCTGTTCGTTACAAAAACAGAATTGGTACTTCAAAAGTTTCGGGTACAGTCAAAGGAACCCTCATGGCAGGAATAAAAATAATAGGTTGGATTTTCAAATACGCATTCAAATAAGATGATCAGCACACTTTCTTATATAATATTAATTATTTACAGCATTGCCATTTTATTAATATTCTTGTATGGTTTGGCACAGCTTAACTTGCTTTTTAATTACTTGAAAAGTAAAAAAACAAGGAAAAAACATGAGCAATTCGATTTTACAAATCCAAACGAAATACCGCATATCACCATTCAACTGCCTATTTTTAATGAAAAATATGTGGTGGAAAGGTTGCTAATTCAAGTTTCAAAATTACAATATCCATCTGATAAACTGGAAATACAAGTTTTAGACGATAGTACCGATGACAGTGTTTTACAAACATCAAAATTGATAAATCAAATTGCACAAACCGGTATTGATATCAAACATATCACCCGCACCAATAGAGTTGGGTTTAAAGCCGGTGCATTAAAAGAAGGATTAATGCTAGCAAAAGGAGAATTCATTGCCATTTTTGACGCCGACTTTTTACCAGAAAAAGATTGGCTTTTGAAAACGGTTCCTTATTTTAAAAATGATAAAATTGGCGTAGTTCAAACTCGATGGGGTCATCTTAACAAAAAATATTCAATCCTGACTAAAATTCAAGCTTTTGCGTTGGATGCACATTTTACGTTGGAACAAGTGGGCAGAAATTCTAAACTGCACTTTATAAATTTTAATGGAACAGCTGGTATATGGAGAAAAAAATGCATACTCGATGCCGGTAATTGGGAAAGCGATACCTTAACCGAAGATTTGGATCTAAGCTACCGGGCACAATTAAAGAAATGGGAATTCATTTTTCTGGAAGATGTGCTCACACCGGCTGAATTGCCCGCCATTTTAAGTGCTGCTCGCTCCCAACAATTTCGATGGAATAAAGGCGGAGCGGAGAACTTTGTTAAAATGAAACACCGCGTAATGGGCTCTACTTCCATTCCTTTAAAAACAAAACTACACGGATTACTGCACTTGCTCAACAGCTCCATGTTTTTGTGTATATTTACAATGGCCGTTTTGAGTATTCCGGTTTTATTTATTAAAAATCAGTACAGTCATATAAGTTTATATTTTGACATCATGGTCTTTTTCATTGTCACTTCAATCATATTCTTTATCTGTTACTGGAATACCTATAAAGTTATTGAAGGCAAAGGTTTTGTAAATTTTTCGAAATACACAGGCCTCTTTTTTACGTTTTACAGTATTGCGATGGGATTTTCTTTTCAAAACTCAATTGCTGTTTTGGAAGGACTATTTGGCAAGAAAAGTGAGTTCATCAGAACGCCAAAACTCAACATAGAAGCATTAAAAGAAAAGTGGAAAGAAAACAGTTATATTTCAAAAAAAATATCAAAATATACCATTTTTGAAGGTTTACTAATGCTTTACTTTTTATTTGGTTTAATTGCCGGATATCATTTCAATGATTTTGCATTATACCCGTTTCACTTAATGCTCTTTTTCGGATTTAGTTATGTGTTTTTTAATTCGTTTAAAAGTACCTAACCTTGAATTATATATCCAAATATGTGTATTCTTTTGCAAGTATTGCTTCAATAATAGCTTACTTAGCCATCGCTTATTTCTTCCCTAGAGAAAATTTTATTGCCTTATTTGGATGCTATAGTGTAGCCTTTTTTAGTTTTATTGCACTCTGTAAAAATGAATCGATTACCGAAAAACAGCTTTTTTATTTAGGGATTTTTTTTAGAGCGCTTTTTATATTTGGGATACCCTTTTGGTCACAAGATTTTTATCGTTTTATATGGGATGGTAATTTAGTGAGTCAAGGATTTAATCCGTATTTGAATACACCTGATCAAATCATCAACAGTACTTCTTTATCAAATGCTCAAGAATTGTACAATAAAATGGGAACATTAAGTGCTGCACATTATTCCAATTATCCGCCAATTAATCAGCTTATTTTTGGAATCTCAAGTTATGTAAGTCCTACTTCTATCTTTTATAATGCTTTGATTCTAAAACTTATCATTTTAGTATCGGACATTGGAATCTATCATTACGGTAGAAAAATTTTGCGGTATCTTAATCAAAATCCGAAGAAAATTTTGCTGTATTTTTTAAATCCGTTAGTGATTATTGAACTCACCGGAAACCTTCATTTTGAAGGCGTAATGCTTTTCCTTTTTACGGTTGGAATATACTTTTTCTTCAAAGAAAAAATTGTCGTTGCAGCATTATTCATTGCTCTTTCCATATCCACAAAATTACTCACCTTATTACTGCTCCCATTTTTTTTTCACCAACTTGGTCTTAAAAAAAGTAGCTACTTTTACAGTGTTGTATTGAGTATCGCATTGTTAACTTTTCTGCCTTTTTATTCCCCAGAATTAGTTTCAAATTATTCTAAAACTATTGGACTTTGGTTTACCAATTTTGAGTTTAACGCCAGTATTTACTATATTATTCGTGAGATAGGCTTTTATGTGAAAGGCTACAACATCATTCAAACCATCGGAAAGTTTACACCCTTTGTAACCTTACTTGTCTTTTTATACTTTGCTATATTTAAAAAAAATAAATCTGCGATACACCTTTTTTCAAACGCACTTTTTGCTCTCTCCATTTACTTTTTCATATCAACCACCGTGCATCCTTGGTACATCATTAACGTTGTGTTTTTGTCACTCTTTACGCGATTTAAATTTCCTATTAGTTGGTCGTACTTGGTTATTTTGAGTTATTTTGCCTATTCAAATACACCATTTAAAGAAAATTATATTTTACTTTTGATTGAATATGGGCTGGTTTTTACTATTCTTTTTTACGAATTAATCGCACCAAAAAAAATTATCAGCAATGGATGATCACGTAAAAATAGTGGAAAAATGGGTTCATTTATATGGTGATGTACTCTATAATTGGGCTTTCCATAAAACAAATTCCAAAGAAATTGCGGAGGATTTGGTTCAAGAAACATTTATCATTGCGTTGAAAAAAATCAATCAATTTGAAAATAGAAGTTCGCCAAAAACCTGGCTAATTGCTATTTTAAATAATAAAATTATTGACCATCATCGAGCCAATTATTCCACAAAATTCACTTCCATTGAAAAGAACGGAATCACCTTGACCAATACGATGTTCGACAATGAAAATTTTTGGCTGAATGAACTAGATGAAAAAATATGGAACGGAAATGATAAAAGTAGCGTTGAAAGAATAGAAAGTAAATTAAAAGAATGTATTTCCAATTTACCTGAAAAATGGAATTTAGCCATCAGTTATAAATACTTTTCCAATCAAAAAACGGAAGTCATTTGTCAGGAATTAGGAATCACTACGTCCAATTATTGGCAGATTATTCACAGAGCCAAGTTGTTATTAAAGAAATGCGTGGAGTCAAAATGATACACTTTAGAAAATTTTTACCTTATCTATTGTATTCTTGTAAGAGAGTATCTGCCATTATCAGTACTAATCCGGCGGAACGCTCTAAAAAAGAACAGTTGATACTGGAATACCACAAATTGATTTGCAAAGCGTGTCATAATTATCAATACCAAAACGATATAATTGAAAATTCACTTTCTACCTCAAATCAAGATACAATTGTTTTATCCGAAGAAAAAAAAGCAGCAATCATTACTTCATTAAAAAGCAATTTCAAATAGTAGTGAAAAAGATGTAAGCTACTGAAAAAACAAAAACCGTCTCACTCAACCGCTCACAAAATGAAATCATTGGATACTTATTTCCCAAAAACGAATCCAATATTACTTGGCTTTTTCATTAGTCTTTTAGGTTCCTTACCCTTGGGTTATATTAATGTGGTTGGACTACAAATCTTACTTGAACAGGGAATCATTAGTCATGTATTATTTGTGTTCGGTATTGTTTTTATTCAATTTTTTATGTTAAAATCAGTGAGCATCGGTGCCAAATGGTTGGTGAAACAAAAAAACTTACTATTGTTCATTGACGTTTTTACCGTTTTGTTTTTTGCTTTACTGAGCTATTATTTCTTTACAAATTACAATGTAGCGTCATCTTCACTTTCGCAATTTCCCCTATCTGGTTATCCTTTTTTATTGGGTTTGTTCCTTAATGTCTTG
Organism: Flavobacterium aureirubrum; assembly: GCF_038739835.1. Classification (NCBI taxonomy): domain Bacteria; kingdom Pseudomonadati; phylum Bacteroidota; class Flavobacteriia; order Flavobacteriales; family Flavobacteriaceae; genus Flavobacterium; species Flavobacterium aureirubrum. The sequence goes on along the minus strand of NZ_JBCGDO010000025.1, from coordinate 9,142 downwards.
AATTTTATTCAATGGCCGTATTGGGCAGGCATCTTTATCTATTTATTCAGAACAAAAAAATTAAATCCGAACAAGCACAACAACTCCATTTTTATAGTTGGTGTTTTAGTAGGCACTTTTACAGGAATGTTAGTATTTGCATACACTTCACACTTTTTTATTCAACAAAGTGATTTCAAAATTAATGCTTATTTCAATAGTATTTTTGCAGTGTTGTTTTTTGGTTTAACACTAATGCAATGTTATAAATTAGTGGTTAATTACAAAAAAAGAATCAACGCAAAAAGAGATTCTCCGATATAGAAAATCTCTTTTTATTACGCTGTTTTTTTAAACAAATTGAAATTACTTCTTCACACTAATAGTATAATGCGGCGTAGGATTTAAAGGACAAGAGTAAAAATATTCACCCTCTTTTAACTCTACAACTCCAGTAAGTTGTGTATCTCCTTTTTTGATTAAAGCAGTAGTAAAAGAGTTTTCTACAGCCGTTTTCATTACATCCTTGTCTTTGTCTGAAGCCTTTTGAATGACAAAGCCTAACTCTTTGTTGACATCTAAATTAGTTACTTTAAACTGATATTTACCAGGTTTTAATTGTAAGCCCTTAACATTGAACTCATTCGTTGTTTGCGACAAGTCAATTATGGTTACTTTCTGTTCTTTTGATTGAGCAAAAGAAATGTTGGAAGAAAATAAGGTAGCAACGGCTACTAATACGAAAGTTAAAAATTGTTTTTTCATTTTGATTTAATTTTAAGTGATATTAATTATTGAATAGTTAAAGATTAAGAAAGCTCCGGTGCAAGTGGAAAGTCAATTTCAAAACCGGCAAGATTGTGAATGTAGTTACTGATTACTTTATCACCAATAACAATTACCACGTCAATCAAATTTGCTTCGCTATAACCGGCTGCAAAGAAATTATTTTTAGCATCTTGACTTACGTTCCCTTTCCCTTCAACAACCGCTTTTGTGAATTTTGCTAACGCATCTATTTTGGTATCAAATGAAGCAAAACCTTGACGAATTTCAAGCACTTGCTCGTCTTCAAAGCCATTCATTTTACCAATTAAGGTATGTGCCGATTGGCAATAACGACATCCGTTGATTTGACTTGTTACCAAATTGATGACTTCTCTTTCTTTTGATTTTAATGTCGACTTTCGGTTTTGAAAAGTCAAATAATCACCCAATGCGGTTTCATTTTTTGCGTAGTAAGCATACAAGTTAGGAACGAAACCTAAACTGCTTTTAAGATTATCAAATATTGCTTGATTATTTTCCGAAACTTCTCCTCGGGTGGGAACTGAAAATTTTGTCATTGTTTAAAATTTTATGATTATTACTTTAACAATGCAAAGATGTGGCAATAAAAAAGGGCATAGTTAGGTAACTTTGCCCGATATAGTAGCAATTTTTCCCTCGCTCTATTTTACTTTAAAATCGGTAGGCGAAATGCCTTGATAATTCTTAAAAAAACGACTAAACGTTTGTATGTCTTCAAATCCTATTTCAAAAGCGATTTCTTTAATGCTTTTGTCTGTATATTTTAAGAGTCTTTTTGCTTCCAGCATTTTTCTGTCTTGAATATATTGCAGGGGTGGTTTACTGGACAGTTTTGAAAACAAATTAGACAGTGTTTTCGGCGATTTATTTAATAAATCGGCATATTCTGCAACAGTATGTTTTGTTTTAAAGTGGTTTTCAACTAAAAAATTAAATTCTCGAATAATATCAACACTATGATGTTCAATTTTGCTATAATTTTCTTGATTTTTATAAATTCTTGTACACAAGATAACAAAACGCTTAATCATGGATTGTAACATTTCGAGTTGCAAATGATCATTAGACTCCAACTCAATTTCCAGCATTCGCCATATAATTTGAAATTTTTCTAATTCTTCTTCAGAAATTTTAATAATAGGCAATTGGGAAGCACCAAAAAACAAAATTCCTTTACAACCCACTTCTTTATCGTGATCAATAATACAGTAAAACGACCTATTAAATCGAATCATTTTAGCATTATTAACTTTAGTAATGTCAATCTTGTGCAACTCTGTTAAACAAACAATTTGGTTTTTATGAAATGTATAGTCTACACCATCAACGGAAATAAAATTACTTTCTTTATCAAACCATAAAAAAGTTAATGAATTTTCAAAAGTTTCGTTTTGCAAATAACAGCCATTGCTGTTTATTTCTTTAATGAGTAAATATTCATTTAATGGTCCTTTGAAAATCATAACTTAAAATATACTATAAAAAATTAATTAAGGAAATGCATAATGGTAAATCAAGAGTAACTATTAGTAAGAATGCTTTCCTGCATCCCATCCTCTGGATTCTAAATAAAGTAAACCACTTTCGTTTGCTCCATCCTCAATGGGTGTTCCCATACTATCATTCCAACGGTTTAAAAATCCAAATAATGCAACAACACCCAAAATTTCTACAATATCATCATCCGTCCAGTGTAATCGCATTTTAGTGGCAATCTCATCATCTACCTTATTGGGTATTGCGGAACTTTTTAAAGCAAACTCCAAAGCAACTCTTTCTGCATCAGAGAAAGCCGAATGCGTTTGAAAGTCCCAAATATTTTCCAACTTTTCCGGTGTAGCATCATACCGCTCTGCCGCACGTATCGTATGGGCTTGACAATAACGACAACCCGCTTGATGACTTGAAACAAACCCAATAAAGCGTTTTAAATCACTGGTTACATTGCCTTTGTTTTCCATAACTGCCTTGTTCAAATTGATAAAAGCATAGGCAATTGCAGGTCTGCGAAACATTGTTTTAACACTATTAGGGCAAAATCCTAACGTTTCATTATAAAAGGTAATTAACTTTTGAAGCTCAATATCGTCAGGATTTTCAAGAGGTGCAACTAATGGTTTGTACATGTATGTTAATTTTAGATTATCAAATTAAAGCAAATTATGCACATAAAATAAATTATTTAGAAGAATTGACAAACTTTTGTGTAATATAATCAGTAATAAAATGAATAATTATTTTTCTGTTTATATAAATTATTTGTTTACACTCAATGTCTCCAAAATCTTCTCTTCAAAACCTTGCAAAGCTCTTCGAGCATACTTGACCTTTTTCTTAGTTTTAAATTTATAAGACACCTCTAAGAAGTTTTTAAAAGGTTTATCAGGTTGAATTACTAAAGCATCATTCTTTTTATACGTCACTTTAATTGGTATATTTTCATAATAAGTAAAATATTCAGGATGAGTTACTAGTCCCAAAGTAGAACAATCAAAAGGGATAAAACCACGAACACCAAAATACTTCTCGTTCAATTCCATCCAAGGCTGTACAATGTCAAACAACCATTTATCGGCTTCATTGGTCATATCTAAACAAGCCAAATCAATGTTACCAATATGAGTATAGGAACTTGGCTCATAACCTGCAAACTCTAGAGGAATAGTAGAATTTAATAAAACATCCATAGAAGCGGTATCGAATTCATAATTATAATCAAATACATTTAACTTCCCATTACCTGGATTAAATGGTAAATCAGGCGTTCTCGCGGCACAAATCACAACACGCTCAATTTGCGGAATAATATCGGGATGATTTTTTACCAAAGTAGCCACATTGGTCATTGGACCTAATGCTAAAATAGTTAGTTTTTCTTTCTTTAGAGCAGCATATAATGCACGTGTTCCGTCATTTTCTGTTCCCAAATCATCGGCTTTTGGAGAACCTTTATAAACCGGTATGGGATTTCCTCTGTTATGCCATTTTAAAATTTTTTCTATTACATCAAAACCATAATCTACATAAGTGATATTACTAATGCCAACTATTTCAATTTGGGGTTGCTTTAAAGCCATAATTAGCGTGATGCCATCATCTACCTCTCGCGCTTCCTTGTCTGGCATTCCAATCATAATATCAGTGTCAAACCAAACCTTAGTTTGTGCTTGAACTTGACTAACAAGAAGTAGTAAAAAAAACAATATTCTTTTCATAGCTTACTTCTTTAAAATTAAAGTTCGAGCAAAATCTAATAACTCTTTTTTTTGTTTTAAATCCATTTGAAGTGGTAATTGAGCCAAACCAATCAATCGACGCATAATTTCTACACCTATAAAACCGTTTAGAATTTCCAAATTCAAATCAGTATAACTATCATATTCAGTGACCACAATCGACAACAAATTTTCATCTTGTTGCGTTAAATATAAATGAGCAATTAATACGCCCAAATCAAATTCTCTCGAACCATAATAACAAAATTCAGGATCAATAATTTTTATTCCATCACTTGTTTTCAACCAACTACCAGGATAATAATCACCATGCAAAAGATACTTTCCTTTCGACATATAAAGCGAACCTAAAAGCGTAATTTGCTTCTTTAATGTTGCATCTTTTTTATAAGGCAAAGCTAATTCCTGCAAACCATCTTGAACCGAATTCAAATCAAAACCATTAGCTTCCATAAAGGGATAATGAAAAATATGTTCGTGATTGAGTTTTCGCAATTCTAAATTTGCCAATTCGTCATCAAGAATAGTTTTCTGAAACGAATGATGCAAACCATTTAAATAGTTTACTAATTCCTTTAATTCATCTGCTTCCAAAAAATGATACAAATCGTACAAAGTAGTAAAATCATTTGAGTTGCCTAAATCTTCTATTACCATTACATTGTTTTCAACATCAATTCCAATCAATCGTGGCATATATTTTTGAACATTAATTTTGGTAGCTATCTTTTCATAGAAAGCACTTTCGGTAACAACACGTTTTTCGGGTGCAACAACTTGAGGATATTTTTCGACATAACCACGAGATTGCTTTACAATGAATGTTCGCTTACCCGTATCAACTCGTAGCACATAATTCATATTTCCTTCACCGGGTTTTGATAAACTAACTACCGTTTCATCTAAACCAAGCCATTGATGCTCTTGTAAATAATTTGCCAATTCATTTGGCTCGTTTGCATTGAGTATAAACATTTTTTAATTTTTATTTGGGCGTTCCGCAAGCGGCGGGCTTTCCGTTGCAATCTTTTGTCTCGTTCCAAAAAACGAGACAAAAGGATTTCCACTATAATCCCTAACGCAAATTTACAAGTCCTACAAGATGGTACTAACCTTGTTGGATATAGTCTTTTTTAAAACAAATAACGTACACCAAATTGAAACTGTCTTGGTGGTGATGCGTTTCTTTGAGTAAATAAACCACTCGCTGCAGAACCGCCTTGTATTTGATTACTTTGTGTGGCATTATTACTATAACCACTTAAATTTTCAGCATTAAAAACATTAAATACATCAGCTCTTACTTCAATTCTATTGCTTCCTGAAATTTTAAATTGGTGTTGCAAACCAATATCAAAAGTAGTACTCCATGGCAAGCGATCATTGTTTCTACTTTCTCCAGGATAACGATCACTATTGCCTTGATAAGCATCACTAAAACCAGAACCATCACCATTCAAATCGGTGGTTCCAAATCCTATCGGAATTCTATTGATTGGTTGGCCACTTTGCAATAGTCCTGCCAGTGTTATTGTTGTTCCTTTAAAAGGATAGTAACTATAAATTCCATTAATATTATGAGTTCTATCATTGATAGAATAACCCCATTCGTTTCCATAATTATTACCATCCATAGCTCTAAAATTAATATCTTCAGTATCATTTTTTAAAGACGATAAAGTGTAATTTAAGCGGTACGAATAATTATCCTTTCCTCTCGCTTTTTGATAATTCAAACTCAAAGCATAATACCTTGACTTTCCTTCTGTTTCGCTCATTACAACATTTCGAGCAACACCTGTTACTGTATTTCCATTAATTGTGGCAGTACCATTTACTATCGGAATGGGACGCGTAGCATCAGCTTCGGCTTGCGTTCTAATAATTACATTGTTGGGATCTATTGGATATTCAGCAGCTGCATTCAAATTACGCAATCTAAATAGATTTTCACCTCTGTTGTGTACCAAATCTACATAAAATAATTTGTTGTCATCAGCTTGTAATTGATAGCCCAATACAAATTGATGTGAATAAGGATTATCATAACCATTTGGATTTAAAATCCTTCTTTCGTTTGAAAACGCACCTTCCCGCTGATTTTGTAAACTTTCACCTGTTGGACCTTGTAAATAATTAACTCCAGATACATTCGCTGAAATATTTCCATTAAAAGTAATAGCATCAAGATTAGTATTAGCAGGTAAAATTCCTAAATTGACTAATTCTTGAAGTTGAGTTATATAATCCGCTGATTTTGTATTCTGTTGTAGCGCATCGCTATAAACCGCATAGTTAATTTTATCATAAGCAATTCCATAGCCACCGCGAATGCTACTGTTATTTGTCAGTTTGTAATTAAAATTAAATCGTGGCGCCAAGTTATTATAATCTCCTTTTGAGTTGCCTCCTTTTGATAAATTATCATAATCATACCGTAAACCTAGTGTAATATTCAACTTTTCGTTTACTGACCATAAGTCTTCAATATATGCTGAATAGATATCCTGATTTGTCCCAAAAGAAGCAGGTCGTAATTCAACATTATAATTCATTACGGTAGCATTGGAAGGAATATCATTGATATTTAAACCACTTCCTAAACCAGTTTGATTGATAGCGTCTATTTGAGGTTGGGTTAATTTTACAGTATAATTTCCATTTGGATTTCCGCCTCCAAATAATTCGTGGTCGCCTCTAATAAAATTCAAACCTCCTTTAAAGGTGTGGTTATCTAAATAATATTTAAATTTTTGTTGCACTTGAACCGTATTTTCTATGGTATTAAACAAAAAACCAGGATGACCTAATATAGCTAAAGTCTCATCATTGGTTCCTAAAACTACTACTTGTGGTCCGTTTTGATTTAACGGATTGGCATAATCCCAATTAAATCGACTGAATTGAATATTGGTTTCGCCACTTAGTTTCCCAAAATTATACGAATTTTTAACAGCTAATAAAAGACTATTTCGCTTTTGTGTGTTTGCTGCTGAGGGAAAAGCTACACCACCTTCAAGTCCGCCACCTTGCCTTTCAATATCAACCAAACCAATATTTGCTCTTACTGAACTTCTAAAATTTTTGGTCCAGTTGTGATCAATCTTTGCTGAAAAATAATTAAAAGTATTCTGACCTCTAACGGTTTCAGCTATACCAAAAGCAGGAACATTTAACAAATTGTCTTTTACATCGGTAGTGTGCTCAAAATTAAAGTAGTAGAACGTTTTATCTTTTACAAATGCACCTCCAACTCCTGCACCTGCTTGATAACGAGCAAAACCATCTTTGACTTGATTGCCGGATAAGTCTCTTTGCGCAAAATCAGATGTGCCATCAATTGTCGGACCAGGTCTTGTAATGAAAAAAGCTTCACCAGTACTCACATTTGAACCTGATCGTGGCGTAATATCAACTACACCGCTTCCTGTAAGTCCATATTCTGCGGAAAAGTTGCTCGTTAGGACGGTAATATCTTTTACAAAACCTGATGGAATTGCAAATTTTTGACCACCTAGAAAACGTTCGTTATTATCCATACCATCTATTAGATAAGATGCAAATAAACCATTTGCTCCATTGATACTTACATTTGGTGATTCTGGATAAAATCCAGTAGCTTGCGTCACGTTTGGTAATCGATATAAAACTCTTGTGATATCTCTTCCTTCTACAGGAATCTCTTGTATTTCTGCTGCTTTTAATTCAGAGGAAACTTCGGCATCACGTCGGTTAATTTTTGAGGTAGAACGTGATGAAATTAGCACTTCTTGCAATGATTGCGAGCCAATTTTACTTAAGATTAAAGTAATATTAGGGCTTTGATTAGATCGAATACTAAATATTTCTGAGTTTTCGGATGCATAATCAAGTGAGTTTTCAAATAATACTTGGTAGCCATCTAATGTTGCTAAATTTCTAAAAGTTGTTTTTCCTTGTTGATTTGTAATTTGCTCTGATAATAAATTTATTGAGCTGTTTAATAATTTAACGCTAAGATTTGAAATTGGTTTTTGTGTATCTACATCTATAACAGTAACTGTTAGGTCTTGCTGAGCGTATGAAATTGTAGTTAAAAATAGTATTCCGAAAATGAATAATTGTTTCATTAGATGAATTGTTTAGTTAAAAAAAGTTTTTGTAATAAATTAAAATTCTTGAAAATTAAGGTGAACCTTTGTTATAATTACTATTAATAAATTCATATGTTGTAAAAAAAATAGATTGTCTTTAGTAGCTTTTATTTCGGTAGTTAATGACATTAGTAAGTTTTTTAAACTAGCAGAAAAAGTTAGATTTTTTAAAAAATTTTTTAAATCCGAAGTGCAGTTAAAATCACTCAAACGAGGAAGAATTATACAACGTTCGGTATTGAAAAGTAATTTTAAATCCCTACAAACAGTAATGGTTTGCCATGAAATAGATGAAAAAACTTTAGTATTTAAAGTAGCTTTTAATACACCAATTAAATAAATACCTCCATTAAAATCTGCCCCTAGAACCGAATTTCTAGTTTTCAATTTAGTTGCTGCATTTAATAAATTCTTGTGACTTAATTTAGGACAATAATTACCGATAATGACAACTTTATCATAACCATTAGCAAAAATAAAATTAACAGCAGTGGATAATTTATCGCCAAAAGTTTTACCCTTTTGACAAGTCTCATCATATATAAAAATAGGAAGTTTAGTTTTCTTTATTTCAAGAAAAGAACGCTCAGTCATTTTTCTCCACAAAGCAACATTTTTCCTCTTACAAAAAAGAATAGGTTTAGTGATGATTTTTCTATATTCACTTTGAGCGAAAAAGATTATTGCAACTCTTGAGTAATTTACGTTTTCTAATTTCATTAAATTTTAGACGAAGTTAATTTCCTTTCCTGACAATAAATATTTTTCTTTGCAAACAGTTAATTTTTATACAGATCGCTAAGAAATAATTAGAAATCAACTTTACTAAATATGATTTAAAAAAAATCATTGTATTATTAACCCGTTGGGTGTAATTATTTGAAGTAAAATAAATTGATTAGATATTGGTCAAGATACTGAAATGCAGTATCTTGAAGTCGCAAAACAACCAATATCTATGTCAAATATAGTAAAAAATTATTT
>NZ_JBCGDO010000024.1:0-39908 GCF_038739835.1 Flavobacterium aureirubrum | reverse complement strand
AAAATAATTTTTTACTATATTTGACATAGATATTGGTTGTTTTGCGACTTCAAGATACTGCATTTCAGTATCTTGACCAATATCTAATCAATTTATTTTACTTCAAATAATTACACCCAACGGGTTAAATCGTAAAGAACATTTTAAAGCAATCTGCTTATTAAATTATTGGATTATATTTGTCGAAAATTGAAGAATGTCAAAGAACATAACACCATATAAAGATTCCACTCTCGGAAAGAAAGAACAAGTAACTCAAATGTTTGACACCATTTCTTCTGATTATGATGGATTAAACAGAGTTATATCACTTGGCATTGACGTGAAGTGGCGAAAAAAAGTAGTGGCACTCGTCGCTGCAAAAAAGCCCGAAAATATTCTTGATATCGCCACCGGAACTGGCGATTTAGCTATTTTAATGTCAACCACTTCTGCCAGTAAAATTGTGGGATTGGATTTATCATCGGGCATGTTAGATGTGGGTAAAGATAAAATTCAGAAAAAAAATCTCTCTCAAAAAATAGAAATGGTGCTTGGCGACAGCGAAAGTATTCCTTTTCCTGACAATCATTTTGATGCAATAACGGTTTCTTTTGGTATTCGAAACTTTGAAACTTTGGAAAAAGGATTAGCCGAAATACATAGAGTTTTAAAACCATCAGGAATTTTAGTGATTTTAGAAACCTCTGTTCCTACCAAGTTTCCGTTCAAACAAGGATATGCTTTTTACACTAAACTTATTCTTCCTTTAATAGGTAAAATATTTTCAAAAGATGACAATGCCTACGGCTATTTATCAGAGTCGGCAGCGAATTTCCCTTATGGAGAAGCATTAAACAATATTTTGAGAAAAGTTTCGTTTATTGAATGTAAAGCGATGCCGCAAACCTTCGGAGTTGCAACAATTTATACCGCTACAAAAAATTAAAACTTACTTTTTTAGCTAAAAAATGAAAAGAATACTTGCGCTTTTATTTTTAATTTCAACTGCAGCCCATGCACAATTTGGAAAAAGTATGTTTGCGAAAGATCCTATTATTAACCTCGAAAATTTTGATAAACAAAGGGTTTACTGGGGCTATTTTTTGGGCTTTAGTAATTTTGATTATAAAGTAGATTATAAAATTCCCGGACAAGATATTAATGTAGTTGGAAATACAGGTTTTAATGTAGGATTAGTAGGCGCATTGCGATTACAAGAATACATTGAATTGCGATTTGAACCAGGATTGTATTACGCCAGCAGAACGCTGACTTATCAAGGTTTTACCAATGAACTTGACGCGTTGAGAGAAGTTAAATCAACCTATATCGATTTTCCTTTATTATTAAAATTCAGCTCATTACGAACAGGAAATGTTCGCCCTTATCTAGTTGGTGGAGTTTCAACCACGCTCAATTTATCGAGTAATGCAAAATCGAAAGATGATAACTCTGAACAAAGATTTAGAGTTAAAACTTGGACACAAAATTACACTTTTGGATTTGGAATAGATTTATACTTTGAATATTTTAAATTCTCGCCTTCTATTAGAGGAGTTTTTGGAATGAACGACGAATTAATAAGAGATGATGATCCAAACAGTCCTTGGACAGGAAATATAGAAGCTTTCAAAACAAGAGCGGTTTTAATAAATTTTACCTTTCACTAGGCATTATTTCCGTGATTTATTGCTGATTATTTCTTCTAAATTCGCTCAAGAAAATAGCGGCTGCGGTTGCCACGTTTAAACTTTCGGTTTTTTGAATGTTACCAAATCTTGGAATTGCAATCTTATTTTTAATATTTTTTTCTAATACTGGTGAAATTCCATTAGCTTCATTGCCAAAAACTAAAATTCCTTCAGAAGGTAATTGTTGTGTATAAATACTTTTCCCGTCCATAAATGTACCAAAAATTGGCAGTGTTGTACTAGAAATAAAATTGTTCAAATCTAGATAATTAACATTCACCCTAGCAATTGAACCCATTGAAGCTTGTACTACTTTTGGATTATATACATCTACTGTTTCTTCAGAACATACTAAATCTTTTACCCCAAACCAATCACACAAACGAATAATCGTTCCTAAATTTCCAGGATCTCTAATGGAGTCTAGAGCAACTAATAATCCATTTTCATGCATTTTACTTTGTGGCGGAATTTTAAAAATTGCTAAACATGAACTTGGCGTATTCAAAGCCGAAATTTTTTTTAATTCCCTTTCATCAATTATTGTTTTCTGTGCAATACTGACATTGTCAAAAATGGTGTCGGTAACATACAAATGTTCCAACACAAAATTTGATTGTAACAATTCTTGAATTACTTTTACACCTTCAGCAATAAACAATTGATGCTGATTTCTAAATTTTTTTAGCTGAAGGCTTGTAATTAACTTTATTTGGTTTTTACTAACCATAAAAACAGTATTTTTGAATCTTATATAAAACTACCCTTGACAAGAAGCATCACAAAAATATCATTAATTATTCTAATAGGACTAATTATATTTGGGTGCAATACCACAAAAAAAGTTCCTGCTGGAAAAAGTCTTCTTACTAATAACGATATTTTCGTCGACGGTAAAAAAACAACGTCTGAAGAAGTCTCTAATCAATTATACCAAAAACAAAACAGTAAATTATTAGGGTATCACTTTCGATTAAATATTTTCAATTTAGCCAAAGAAAAAGCAGACTCATTGTATAAAGCCAAGTTTGTTGCCAACTCAAAAAAATACAATAGGAAAGTGAAATGGCTTTCAAAAAAACAAGTGAAAAGATTAGGTGAATCATTCTATTACAAGGGCATAAATGATTTTTTAAAAAAAACTGGTGAAGCGCCAGTCATTATTGATACTTCGAGTACTAGAAAATCGCTAAAACGATTAAAATCGTATTATTTCAATCGGGGCTATTTTGATGCTTCTACAAAGTACACCATTGATAGTATTGGTGAAAAAAAAGTAAAACTGCGATATGATGTAAAACTGGGAAAACCCTACATGTTAGACAGCATAAATTCCTATATCACCAGTCCACCACTTGACTCTATTTATCAACTTCGAAAAAACAACTCAATTTTAAAAAGCAAAAAACAATATGCCAAAACTGCTTTTGATGAGGAAAGAGCACGAATTACAGAAGATTTTAGAAATAATGGTGCTTTTCGGTTTCAGCAAAATAATATAAATTTCAATATTGATACCATCGTCAAATCGCATGTAGCCAATATTGACGTACTTATTAATGATGAAAACATAAGAATTGATGACACGATGAGAACTGTGCCATTTAAGCTATATAAAATTAGTAAAGTCAATATTTTTACTGATCATAGTCCGGCAAATCCAAATGCAAAAATTAGCGACAGCACTGTTTACAAAGACTTTAACCTATACAGTTCAAACAAGTTAAAATATCGTCCAAAATCAATCACTGATGGCGTATTTATAGTAAAAGGCAGTTATTTTTCGGATACTAAAACATCATTAACTTCAAGATATTTGAGTAATCTGAAAGTTTTTAGCTATCCTTTGATACAGTATATTGAAGATAGCACAGAAGAAAATGGACTAATTGCGAATATTTATTTAACTCCAAGAAAAAAATACACCTTTGGGTTTTCTACCGACTTTACCCATTCTAACATTTTGGATATCGGTGTTGAAGGAAGCACTACTTTTTCTATTCGAAATATTTTTAACGGTGCCGAAACTTTTGAAATTGCGTTTAGAGGAAATATAGGCTCGTCAAGAGACGTGGCAAACCCAAATGACAACTTTTTTAATGTTGCCGAAATAGGAGTCGATGCTAGACTTAATTTTCCTAGATTATTTCTCCCTTTCAAGACAGATAGAATTGTCCCAAAGTCGATGATTCCATTTACCACCATTAGTGTAGGATATTCTAAACAGACAAATATCGGGTTGGACAAACAAAACTTTACCAGTGCTTTAACCTACAATTGGACACCAAAAAAAAACACAAATGTTCGCTTTGACTTACTCAATATTCAGTTTGTAAAAAACTTAAATTCACAAAACTACTTCAACGTTTATGCTTCTTCCTATGATGCCTTGAATGAACAAGCACAAACCTATAACACAAATCCTGATTATGTTAACGGTGGCGATGTAACACAAGATAACTTAATCATCGAGTCGGGAACAAGCGGCTTTATTAATGATGTTTTAGGACCAAACCCTGTGGTTATTCCTTCAGCACAAGATTTTAACATCATTAGAAGCATTGAAGAAAGAAGAAGAAGACTTACTGAGAATAACCTCATTTTTGCTACTAGCTTTTCTTATTCAAAAACTTCTAAAAAAGACCTTACTGATAATGAATTTTACACTTTTAGAGGAAAATTAGAGTCGGCTGGCAACTTGCTATCATTATTATCAAAAAGTTCCAGTCGATTGCAAACTGCGGATGGAAGCAGCGCATTATTTGGCGTAACCTACTCACAATATCTTAAAACAGAATTTGAGTTTATAAAACATTGGGATTTATCGCGAAAAAAAGTAGTAGCAACGAGAGCATTTTTTGGCTTGGCAATTCCTTATGGAAACTCTAATAGTGTTCCCTTTTCTCGAAGTTATTTTGCTGGTGGCTCTAATGATATTCGTGCTTGGCAGTCTTACGGTTTAGGTCCAGGAAGTACAGGCGCTATAAATGATTTTAACGAAGCCAATATGAAAATTAGTGTTAGCACCGAATTTCGTTTTAACATTTTCCAACAATTGTTTGGCGCTCTATTCATTGATGCAGGAAACATCTGGAACGTAAGCGACATTGTAACCGATCCAAAAGCGGTGTTTTCTGGCCTAGAATCTTTAAAAGATACAGCTGTTGGAACTGGATTTGGAGCTCGATATGATTTTAACTTTTTTGTGGTCAGATTAGATTTGGGCTTTAAAACGTATAACCCTGCAAATGCTGAAGGAGAAAAATGGTTAAAGGAAATGCGCTTTGACAAATCAGTGGTAAATATTGGAATAAATTATCCTTTCTAAAATTAGAAATTATTATTTTTGTAACCCTAACCTTAAAATAAACAAAATGGCTCATTCAATAAAACCTGGAGTTGCAACTGGAGACGAAGTTCAAGCAATTTTTAAATATGCCAAAGAAAAGGGATTTGCACTTCCGGCAGTAAATGTAATTGGTTCAAGCACTATAAATGGTGTGCTTGAAACTGCAGCAAAACTAAATGCACCAGTGATTATTCAATTTTCAAATGGTGGCGCGCAGTTCAACGCCGGAAAAGGATTGTCTAATGAAAACGAAAGAGCAGCTATTGCTGGTGGCATTGCAGGAGCAAAACACGTACATACTTTAGCGGAATTGTATGGCGCAACCGTAATTCTTCATACTGACCATTGTGCCAAAAAATTATTACCTTGGATTGACGGCTTGCTTGACGCCTCTGAAAAACATTTTGCCGAAACAGGAAAACCATTATACTCTTCGCACATGATTGATTTATCAGAGGAACCAATCGAAGAAAATATTGAAATTTGTAAAAACTATTTGGCTCGAATGAGCAAAATGGGAATGACTCTAGAAATCGAATTAGGAATTACTGGCGGTGAAGAAGATGGCGTTGACAACTCTGATGTAGACAGCTCAAAACTTTATACGCAACCTTCCGAAGTTTCCTATGCTTACGAAGAATTATTGAAAGTAAGTCCGCGATTTACTATCGCAGCTTCTTTTGGTAATGTACACGGAGTTTATAAGCCAGGAAATGTAAAATTGACACCAAAAATCTTGAAAAATTCGCAGGATTATGTTCAAAATAAGTTTAACACAGAACACAATCCAATTGATTTTGTTTTCCATGGTGGTTCTGGTTCTACTATTGAAGAAATCAGAGAAGCTATTTCCTATGGCGTAATCAAAATGAATATCGATACTGATTTACAATTTGCATTCACTGAAGGAATTCGTGACTACATGACATCAAAAATTGATTATTTGCAAACACAAATTGGAAGTCCTGATGGTGCCGACTCGCCAAATAAAAAACATTACGACCCAAGAAAATGGATTCGTGAAGGTGAAGTAACTTTCAATAAAAGATTAGAACAAGCATTTGCAGACTTGAATAATGTAAACACTCTTTAATTGTTATTAGTAAAAAGTCTCAGTATTCAGTTTCAGAACTGTAGCTACTGCGACTAACTACTAAAAACTGAACACCGAATACTTAAAAATATGGCTTGGTTTAAAAGAACAGAAAAAGGTATCACAACTCCTACTGAGGAGAAAAAAGATGTTCCAAAAGGACTTTGGTATAAATCACCAACAGGAAAAATTATTGACCAAGACGAATTGGCAAGAAATCTTTGGGTAAGTCCAGAAGACGATTTTCATGTGAGAATTGGCAGTAAAGAATATTTTGAGATTTTGTTTGATAACAACGAATTCAAAGAATTGGACGCTAATATGACGTCCAAAGATCCGCTGGGTTTTGTTGATACTAAAAAATATGCTGATCGCTTAAAAGATGTCATGGCTAAAACAGGCTTGAAAGATGCGGTTCGCACTGCTGTAGGAAAATCAAAAGGAAATGATTTAGTAGTTTGTTGTATGGATTTTGCATTCATTGGTGGATCGATGGGTGCTGTTGTGGGCGAAAAAATTGCCCGTGGTATTGACTATTCTATTAAACACAAAATACCGTTTTTGATGATTTCAAAATCGGGTGGTGCTCGAATGATGGAAGCAGCGTACTCATTGATGCAATTAGCAAAAACGTCAGCAAAATTAGCACAATTGGCCGATGCAAAAATTCCTTACATTTCACTATGCACTGACCCAACCACTGGAGGAACAACAGCTTCTTATGCTATGCTTGGTGATATTAATATTTCTGAACCTGGCGCTTTGATAGGGTTTGCTGGTCCAAGAGTTGTTCGTGACACTACAGGAAAAGATTTACCAGAAGGTTTCCAAACAGCTGAGTTTGTTCTCGATCATGGTTTCCTTGATTTTATCACACCGAGAAAAGAATTGAAAGACAAGATCAATTTATATCTCGATTTGATTTTAAATCAAGAGATTAGATAAGTTCAAGTTTTAAATAAATAAAAAAAGACACAAATTCTTCGTTTGTGTCTTTTTTTATAATTTAAAACTTACAAACGAACTACATTCCACTTCTAATCGCTTCAACAGGATCTAATCGCGAGGCAGAAATAGCAGGCAAAATTCCAGCAATTAATCCAATGATGGCTGCCAAACTTGTGCCTAAGATAATATTGGCAAAACTCAATACAAATTCAAATTCAAGGAATTTGGTTAGAACTATGGCAATAACCCAGACTAAAAATAAACCGATAATGCCACCAATTACACAAAGAATTATAGCTTCAAAAAGAAATTGAAAAAGGATAAATTTATTTTTAGCACCCAACGACTTTTGAATTCCTATTAAGTTCGTTCGCTCCTTTACAGACACAAACATGATATTAGCAATTCCAAAACCGCCCACCAAAAGTGAGAACAAACTAATAACCCAACCGCCTAATTTCATATTGCCGATAACACCATCAATCAAATCTGTAAATCCTGATAAAACACTGATAAAAAAATTATTGATTTCACCATCTTTCACACCTCTAAAGTTGCGCAGTTTTTGTGAAATTTCACCTTTCAATGCTTCCATATCGGCACCTTTTACTGGTTTTAGTACTACAACTGGTAGAAGAATTTTATTGTTATCGCCATATATTCTTCTTAAAAATAAGGAAGGAAAAAACACGGAGTTATCATCATTTCCACCCAATTCTATAGCCGACTCACCTTTCTTTTTAGTTACGCCAATTACAATGAAACGCTGACCATACATCCTGATTTGTTTTCCAATTGGGTTAACGTTATCAAATAGTCCTTTCGCAATTTCATAACCTAAAACTACCACTTGTTTTCCCGAGCTAGACTCGGATTCATTAAAAAACCTCCCATCTAAAAACTCCATTCGTTGAATATCATCAAACTCTGAAGTAACGGGAACCATATTAACAGCTTTAACAGTATTATTTTCAAATTTGATATTTTGATTGGATGTGAAATATTGAAAACAGGAATTTTCAATATTGGTCAATGAAGTCTTCAAGAATTGAAATTCCTCAAAACTCACTTTTGGAAATTGTTCTCTTTTCCATTTTGGTACATCACTTGGCCCAAAAGAAATACTTGTGACGTAAACAGTATTCTTATCAAGTGTATTTAAGTCTCTTTTGATTTGTACATCAAGCGAGTCTACGGCAGCTAGAACTGCAATAATAGAAAAAATCCCAATTGTAACCCCAAGCAACGAAAGCATTGTTCGTAATTTGTTATTACGCAAAGCATTCATCGCAAATCCAAGACTTTCTTTTAGTAACCTGAGGTAAACAAGCATAATAGTTTAGCTTTTCTTGGTCAAATTTAAGGTATTAGTGATAAGAAAAAACGAATTGTTACAGAAATTAAAACGAATTATTACTTTTTTAAAAACATTTTACCAATTTTTTATAAAATAAAAGCACACGAAGCACAGCAATAAATACAACTCAATTAAAAGATGGTTTAAAATTTCTTAAATTCCGTTCTTTATTTATGGTTGAATATTTAACAATGAACGACTTTTATTGCAATGACACAGTATTTGTAATTTTCGACTACAAATGTTAAAAACTTACTTTAAATTATTTTTTTTATGCAAAGAAATAGGTATTCTTTTATTAAAATATTCTAGGCCAGAATTTAAAAGTAGTTTAATTTTAAAATAATTTATATTTGTGCCAGTATTTAATTAGTAAAAAGTGAAGTTTTTTAAAAAATTAAAACCAATCCATTTTAATTACACCATCTGATAAAAATTTTTTTAAATACGTTATAAAACTAAAAACCAAAAAAATATGACCAAGAAATACTCTCTATTTGCAATTGCACTTTTGTTTTCGTTATTTTCTAGCATAGAAATGACCCATGCACAAACTCCTACCGTTACAAAAATGCAAAAACGAGCAATCAAAGCTCAAAAAAAAGCATCAAAAAAAGCAACAGTTCCAAAAGTAAAAGAACAAACTGCAACCGAGGTGCAAACACAAACTATTCCTTCTCCTGCTGCACCAACTGGCCCTGTTAAACAAATAAAGATTGAAGATATTGTTAAAAATGGAAAAGATTTGGTTGTACCGAAACCAAATGGAAATGTAAATTGGACACAGCAATATATTGAAGCAGTAGGTCAATCTGTCATTGATAACGAACGATTTAAAAACGCGGCACAAGCTAAATTAATGGCCACAAGAGGTGCAGTAGTTGTTGCACAACGTAATTTGCTAGAAATTGTAAAAGGAGTTCAAATCGTTGGTGAAACCACCGTTCAAGATATGATTACTACTAGCGATTATGTTTATTCTAGAGTAGACGGCATCGTTAAAGGTGCGCAACAAATTGGCGAAGCCAAAGAAAAAAATGGCTTTATTGAAGTGAGATTACGAATGCCAATTTATGGTAAAGAAAGTTTGGCTACATCACTAGACGAACAATCATTAAGCCAAGCTAGAGCTAAAAATGGTTTTGAAAAATCACCATTATTGGCACAAGAGAATACAGAAACTGGTGAAGGAATTGATGGTTCAAACCCAATTTTATTTAATTTAGAAAACTCAGGTGAAATTGACCCATCGATGTATCCTATTGTTGTAGACGATAACGGAAAAGTGTTGTTTGATTTTTCACAGCATTTTAGATTAAAAGAAGGAAAGTTTCCTCAATATTTACAAATGGGAAAAGACGTGCTACAAGCCTTTGGAAATCAAAAAGGGGTTGATATCATCAATATGATTCAAACTGGAAAAGGCGTATTTAAAATTCCAGAAAAATCATCTAAAAATGTTTTTTGGAATAAAGTAGCTCGAATTGCTCAAGATGTAGGTGCAGCTTTATTTAAACTTGTTTTCTAAAATTGGCACTTTTATAGCTAACATCTTTTGTTTAAACATCAATAAACTAACAATAAAATCAGTAATAAAAATCTGTTTTTAATTTAATCAAAATTTTACTTTTAAAATGAAATATAAAGTACTCATACTCTTCTTAATGGTAACCCATTTCAATTTTTCTCAACAAGCAGTTGAAGCAAAAGGAACTGGATTAAATAGAACGGACGCACTTCAAGATGCACTTAGAAATGCAGTATCTCAAGCTGTAGGAGTCAATCTGCGTTCTGAAACTCGCGTTGAAAATTATATGATTATTTCTGATGCTATTGCATCCAATACCTCAGGCTATATTAAAAAATATAATATCCTAAAAGAAATTCCATTTCCGGACCGATTTGAAATTACCATTCAAGCCGAAGTTACAACCAATAGTTTAGAAGCCGATTTTAAATTATTAAGTAAAACTATTGGCGGTGTTCGATTTTTGGTCACTGTAGATCCATCAGTTCAAAACGAGAATGAAAAGAAAGATTTGCAACTCGCTGTAGATAAAATTAATAGCTTTTTAGCCGAACGTTCTTACCGTTATGTAGACCAATCTAGATTAAAAACGCTACAAAACGAAAGAAGTAATTTGATGCAAGACAGTAATCCTCAACTTAGCTATGCGCAACAATTGGCAGTCTTAACCAACGCACAGTTTATAATATTGGTAAGTCAGCTTACAACCTCTGAAGTAAAAGGAGCATTTGACATTGTTCAAGGCAAAAAAGTAGGTTTTCAAGCACGAGCTTTTGATAATTGTACTGGCGAAGGCTTGGGAACTATTACACTCGAAAGTATACCAAAAAGCGGCACAACTACTAGTACATCACAAGCTATCAATCAAGCGGTAGATTTAAACTTTTCAAAACTTATTGGAATGTTTAGCAGTTATATCGGCAACTGGATAAATTCGGGAACGCCATATGAACTTCGATTTTATAACTCTGGAAGTTTTAGGGATTTACGAACGCTTAGAACAAAGTTAAAAGCAGATCAAAGTTTTGGCGGTGACCTTGAAATCGTTTCTGCTAATAATTACACTAAACTAATATGTACTTATAAAGACAAAGCGGATGAACTTGCTGATAAAATTTTAGACTACGCCGATGAAATTCCGACGCTAAAAAAACAACTCCTTGACGTAAAAATGATTTATGGACGACAAATAAATTTTGCACCACAATCATACATAATCCCTAATTTAGTTAAACCAGTTCAACAATAAAATAGAAACACATGAAAACAAAATTACTACTACTTTTATTATTTGCCTCACAACTGTTTTTTGCGCAAACAAGCACGATAACTGTTTTCTCTCAGGAAGGCGAACTTTTTTACGTAATTATAAATGGTGTTAGGCAAAATGATGCACCTTCTACCAATGTAAAAGTTACCGATTTAGACAAACCAAATTACCTGCTAAAAGTAATTTTTGCAGATCAAAGTATTGAGTCTTTAAATCAAAACGTATATCTTTTAGATTACGATGAAAAAAGAGTCAATGTAACCTACAATCTTAAGAAAGATAAAAAAGGTAAAATGAAATTATCAATGAATAGCTTTGATAATGATGTAACGCCATCAAAAGGAACCGCTATTGTAAAATACCATGAAGTAGAAAATCCGATTGCTGTTCCTGCAAAAAGTAATACTAAACCAGCAGCACAAACGACCGAAACTGAGACAACAACCGTTGACATAAATACTGTTGGAATTGGCATTAATACTAAAATCGAAGAATCTGAAGACAATATAAATGTCAATGTCAATATTGGTGGATTAAACACTTCTGTTACCACTAAAACAGAAAGCACTGTGAAGCAAGCGAGACCAAAAGTTGAAAAAGAAGAAATAGTTGCTGAAAAACCTACAACCAATACTACAGTTGTAAAGAGTGCCAAAAAGTGTACTATCCAAATGGCCGCATCAGATTTTCAAAAAGCAAAATCTTCTGTAGAAAAACAATCTTTTGCTGAGTCTAAAATGAAAGTGGCTAAGCAGTTTACTACTGCAAATTGCCTGTCAACTGCACAGATAATGGAAATTATTGGTTTATTTTCATTTGAAGAAAACAAATTAGATTATGCCAAGTTTGCCTACTCTAAATGCGTAGACAAAGAAAATTATTACCAAGTAAATGATGTGTTTAGTTTTTCATCGTCAACAGACGAATTGACTGAATTTATAGAAAATAACAGTGATAATAAATAATTTTACACTTGAAAATAACTACAATACAGTTTAACTTAAAAAGTTGCTACTAAATTTTAGTTATTAGCAAAAATTGATAACTTTATAAAATCACAGTAACAAAAAATGTTGCTGTGATTTTTTTTCTTTTACAAACTAGCGAAATTTCAATAATTTTCAAATTGCAAAATAATCTCAACAAAAAGAAATTTAACCTACTTTTTAGAACAATTTGTTCGCATAAAACTATTTAATTCTGAAAAAAAATAAAATTTATTGTGCTACTTTTGCTTGCTTAACAACACTACAAAATGAGCACAACAAAAACTATTACTTCAGCTTTAATTTCTGTATTTTCAAAAGAAGGTTTAGAGCCAATCGTTCGTAAACTACACGAACAAAATGTTACCATTTATTCGACTGGCGGAACAGAAGAGTTTATCTTAAAACTTGGAATTCCTGTTGTTCCTGTGGAAGATGTAACGTCCTATCCTTCTATTTTAGGCGGAAGAGTAAAAACATTACATCCAAAAATTTTCGGCGGCATTTTAAACCGTCAAGATAACGAAACAGATGTGCGGCAAATGCATGAATACGAAATTCCACAAATAGATTTAGTCATTGTAGATTTGTATCCATTTGAAAAAACAGTAGCTTCTGGCGCAAACGAAGCTGATATTATTGAAAAAATTGACATTGGCGGTATTTCGCTAATTCGTGCAGCGGCTAAAAATTTTAAAGACACAAACATTGTTGCTTCGGTGAATGAATATGCCACATTATTAAACTTTATTTCTACTCAAAATGGCGCTACATCATTAGAACAAAGAAGATTTTTGGCGACCAAAGCTTTTCATGTTTCCTCTCATTATGACACGGCTATTTTTAATTATTTCAATACTAATGATACTTATTTTAAAACAAGTATTGATAATGGACAGGTTTTGCGTTATGGGGAAAACCCGCACCAAAAAGGTTTTTTCTTCGGCGAATTTGACAAAATGTTTACCAAATTACATGGCAAAGAATTGTCTTATAATAATTTATTGGATGTTGATGCCGCAGTAAATTTGATATTGGAATTTAAGGAAAACGAACCCACTTTTGCCATTTTAAAACACAATAATGCCTGCGGATTGGCAACTAGAAGCAATATGAAAGATGCTTATGTAACAGCCTTGGCTTGCGACCCAACCTCAGCTTTTGGAGGTGTTTTAATTGCAAATGGGAATATAGATTTGGCGACTGCCAATGAAATTAACTCACTTTTTTGCGAAGTAGTGATTGCTCCAAGTTATGACGCAAGTGCCATTGCAATATTATCCGAAAAGAAAAATAGAATTATTTTGGTGCAACACGACGTGGAATTGCCTAATCGTCAGGTGAGAACTTGTTTGAACGGTTACTTAATTCAAGACCGAAACACCGTCACCGATGCAAAATCTGATTTAAAAGTAGTGACAACAGTTGCTCCAACAAACCAAGAAATTGACGATTTATTATTTGCATCAAAAATTTGTAAAAACACAAAATCTAACACGATTGTATTTGCAAAAAACAACACGTTAGTAGCATCTGGAACTGGACAAACTTCGCGAGTAGACGCTTTGAAACAAGCTATTGAAAAAGCCAGCACTTTTGGTTTTGATTTAAAAGGTGCAGTAATGGCAAGTGATGCTTTTTTCCCTTTTCCTGATTGTGTTGAAATCGCTCACAAAGCAGGAATTACGGCTGTTATTCAACCTGGCGGTTCCATAAAAGACGACTTGAGCATTACTTTTTGCAACGAAAATAAAGTTGCGATGGTATTTACTGGAACGCGTCATTTCAAACATTAATTTGTTTAACTTTGCGTGTTAAAATTTTTATAAACGTTAAACCCTAAAATAACCTATGGGATTTTTTGATTTCATGACCGAGGATATCGCCATTGACCTTGGTACCGCAAACACTCTGATAATACACAACGATAAAGTTGTAATTGATAGCCCTTCAATTGTAGCTCGCGATCGAATATCGGGGAAAATAATCGCTGTTGGGAAAGAAGCCAACATGATGCAAGGTAAAACGCATGAAAACATAAAAACCATACGTCCATTGAAAGATGGAGTTATTGCTGATTTTGATGCATCTGAAAAGATGATTTCAATGTTTATCAAAAGCATTCCTGCGTTAAAGAAAAAAATGTTTACACCAGCACTTCGAATGGTGGTTTGTATACCATCAGGAATTACAGAAGTAGAAATGCGAGCAGTAAAGGAAAGTTGTGAGCGTGTAAACGGAAAAGAAGTATATTTGATTCACGAACCAATGGCTGCGGCAATAGGTATTGGTATCGATATTATGCAACCAAAAGGAAACATGATTGTGGACATTGGTGGTGGAACAACAGAAATTGCAGTAATCGCTTTAGGCGGAATTGTGTGCGATAAATCGGTGAAAATTGCAGGTGACGTTTTTACAAATGATATAGTGTATTACATGAGAACGCAACACAATTTATTTGTAGGCGAAAGCACTGCTGAAAAAATCAAAATAACTATTGGTGCGGCAACTGACGATTTAGAAACACCACCAGATGAAATGTCAGTGCAAGGTCGAGATTTATTGACAGGAAAACCAAAACAAGTTGAAGTATCCTATAGAGAAATTGCAAAAGCGTTGGACAAATCTATTCAACGAATTGAGGATGCAATCATGGAAACGTTATCACAAACACCACCAGAATTAGCAGCTGACATCTACAACACCGGAATATACCTTGCTGGTGGAGGTTCGATGTTGCGAGGATTGGACAAACGTATTTCTCAAAAAACAGATTTGCCAGTTTACATTGCCGAAGATCCATTAAGAGCTGTTGTTCGTGGCACTGGAATGGCGCTAAAAAATATCCCTAAATTCAGAAGTATACTTATAAAATAGTATTCAGCACACAGTTTACATTCTACATCTATACAGGTAAATCATGCAGCAAATAGTTAATTTTGTTCTTAAAAACAGTAATCGATTACTGTTTTTGCTGCTTTTGGTGATATCGCTTTCGTTAACTGTTCAGTCTCACTCCTATCATAAAAGCAAAGTCATAAGTTCAGCAAATTTCTTCACTGGTGGCATTTATGACAAGATAAACAACATCGATGAATATTTTAACCTGAGAACTCAAAACGATGAATTAGCTCTTGAAAATGCACGATTAAAATCGCTACTATTTAATTTAAAAGACACTACGAAATTACCCCAAATTGACTCTATTAAAGGAGTTAAAAAAACAGATATTATTGTTTCAAAAGTAATTCGCAATTCTTACAGTGTCTATGAAAATTATTTAACCATCAATAATGGATCTGCATCAGGTATTAAGCCAAACATGGGCGTAATCAACAGTGCTGGAATTGTTGGCATTATTGACAATACTTCTAAAAACTATGCAACTATAATCAGTATTTTGAATGTGAAATCTCAAATCAATGCTAAGATTAAAAAATCGAATCACTTTGGTTCATTGGTTTGGAATGCAAAAAGCACAGGATTTGTGCAATTGATAGATGTTCCTCGACTTGCGAGCGTTCGCAAAGGAGATACTATAGTGACAGGTGGAGAGTCAATAATTTTTCCAGAAAATATTGGCATCGGAACTATTGATAAAGTGTATATCGACAATGTAACCAATTATTACACTTTGGATATAAAATTGTTTAATGATATGACCAATTTAGGTCATGTATATATTATCAAAAACAAAGATGCTTCGGAAATTTCCAACCTAGAAAATCAAACTAAAAAAGATGAATAGCGCTTTGTTAGAAAATAGTGCCCGATTTATCTTGTTGCTCGCAGCACAAGTTTTGATATTCAATAGAATTGATCTTTTTGGATTTATAAACCCTTTCCCTTACATCCTATTTATTATTCTTTACCCTGTCAACGGCAATAAATCAGGATTGCTAGCAGCTAGTTTTCTCTTAGGTTTACTGATGGATATGTTTTGCAATTCTGGTGGTGTTCATGCCGCAGCTTGTATTACGCTTGCTTATTTTAGACCGTCAATTTTTAAGTTTTCTTTTGGGTTAAGTTATGAATATCAAACCGTGAGATTAAACGATACATTAACACCGGAACGTTTTTCGTTTATTTTAATTGCTGTGGTACTTCACCATATAGTGCTGTTTATTTTAGAAGTTTTTAAAATAAGTTTTATTGTAGAAATTATGTGGCGCACTTTTTTAAGTACATTGTTCACAATAATTACCTGTATAATCATAATTTATACCATAAAGCCAAGTAAGCGATGAGAAAAGTTTTATTGCCTACAATAATTTTTGTTACCACTATTTTACTTGTAATTCGTCTTTTTTATTTACAAGTAATTGATGATACTCTACTCGCCAAATCAGATAACAATGCGATTAAAATTAAGTACGATTATCCCGAGAGAGGTTACATTTATGACAGAAATGGCAAACTCTTGGTGGCTAATCAACCTTCCTATGATATCATGGTTATTCCTAGAGAAGTCAAAAATTTAGACACAACAGAGTTCTGTTCCCTATTAAAAATAACCAAAGAAGAGTTTTTAAAAAAAATTGCCAAAGCAAAAGTATATAGTCCACGACTGCCCTCTGTTTTTCTATCACAGCTCAATAAGAAGGAGTATGCGGCATTTCAAGAAATACAACGAAAGTTCAATGGTTTTTATATTCAGAAACGTTCTTTAAGAGATTATCAAGTGGCTGTTGGCGCAAATATTTTTGGATATATTAGAGAGGTCGATGACAAAGTTATAGAAAAAAATAAATACTATAATTCGGGAGATTTAATAGGTCGACAAGGCGTGGAGGAAAGCTACGAAGATATTCTTCGCGGTATCAAAGGAGTAAAATACATTCAAAAAGACAAATACAATCGCGACATAGGTTCTTACAAAGAAGGTAAATTTGATACGATAGCAGTACAAGGAAAAGATATCAATTTAACTATTGATATTGATTTACAAAAATATGGTGAGGAATTAATGATTAATAAGCGCGGCGGAATTGTAGCACTAGACCCAAAAACCGGAGAAATACTTGCCCTTGTGACCGCACCATCTTATGACCCAGCGATTCTAGTAGGACGACAACGTTCTAAAAACTACACCATGTTATACCACGACTCTATTGCAAAACCATTGTACGATAGAGGACTTTTAGCGGAATATACACCAGGTTCACCGTTTAAAATACTAACGGGCTTAGTAGGTTTACAAGAACAAGTGATTGACGAAACCACTTCTTTTGTGTGCCATCACGGCTTTAGTTATGCTCGTGGCCGATTTATGAAATGTCACGACTCGGGTGTATCGGTTTTGCACAATGGTTTTTACAACTCATGCAATACTTATTTTGCCAATGTTTACATGCGAACCATAAATAAATATGCGATACCTTCAGTTGGAGTTGATAATTGGAGTAAACATTTAAAAAGCTTCGGCTTGGGTCAATTTATGGGTTATGATTTGCCAACAGGGAAAAAAGGAAATTTACCTACTTCTAAAACCTACAAAAAAATGTATCCAGGTTGGGGTTGGGACAGTAAAACAATTGTTTCAAATTCCATCGGACAAGGTGAAGTGTTGATGACGCCTATTCAATTGGCAAACATGATTGCAACGGTCGCCAATCGAGGGTATTATTACACACCTCATATTATCAAAAAAATCAAAGGAGGCGTTATTGACAAAAAGTTCAGAACAAAACATGTAACAACCATCGATAAAAAATATTTTGAACCTGTTATCAGTGGTTTATTTGATGTGTATAATCTGGGAACCGCCAGAGGATTGAATGTCGAAGGAATTGATATTTGTGGAAAAACAGGTACCGCAGAAAACTATGCAAAAATTAACGGTAAAAGAGTAAAACTTCAAGACCACTCTATCTTTGTAGCTTTTGCCCCAAAAGATAATCCTAAGATTGCCATTGCAGTATTTGTAGAAAATGGATATTGGGGCGCACGATGGGCAGGACCAATAACAAGTTTGATGATTGAAAAATACATCAAAAGAAAAATTACGCGTAAAGACCTAGAAAAAAGAATGCTCGAAGGAAGTTTACAAAGCGAATACAATAAATACATCGCAAAACCAATCGTAGATACTTTAATTAAAACTAAAGTAACAACAGCATCAGTAGTCAAACAGCCTATCAAAAAAGAAAAAGAAATTAAAATCTCTGATTCCGTTAGAAATTAATTTCTACAACTTATGAAAAATCAAAGTGTAACAAATAATTTGGACTGGATAAGTATAGTAATCTATATTACAATGGTGATATTAGGTTGGCTCAACATTTATTCTTCTTCATTATCTTCTGTTCCCGATGAAACTTCCATCTTTGATATTTCTCAAATATATGGCAAACAATTTTTGTTCATTGTGCTCTCATTTCCATTAATTTTTGTGGTACTATCAGTAGATGGAAAATTTTATGAAAAATTCTCTAGTGTAATTTATGTCATCGGGTTATTAGCGCTAGCAGGATTATTTGTTTTTGGAAAAACCGTTAAAGGACAAGCCAACTGGTATTCGTTTGGTGCTTTTGGGCTACAACCCTCAGAGTTTGTAAAAGCCGCTACTTCATTGGCTTTAGCTAAATATTTGAGTGATGTGCAAGTCAATTTAAAAGATGTCAACAGACAAATTCAAGCCCTAGGAATAATCTTTCTACCGCTAGTACTAATAGCTGTTCACGATCCAGGAAGTGCTCTAATCTTTAGTGTTTTCATCTTGGTACTCTACAGAGAAGGCTTGCCATCATGGTACTTGTGGACAGGCTTTATTGCCTTATTACTTTTTGTATTTGCCCTAATTTTAAAACCGTGGGTTTTATCGGGTATTGCATTAGCAATTATACTTTTAGTGTACTTCCGAAGCAGAATTGTCAACCGCAACTGGATTGCAAGTGCCCTAATTTTTATAGCCATTAGTGGATTTGTGTTTTCGGTTGATTATGTTTTTGAAAACGTATTCAAACAACACCATCGCGATCGTTTCAATATCCTTTTAGGCAAAGAAGTAGACATGAAAGGCATTGGATATAATACCAATCAATCCGAAATTGCTATTGGCTCAGGTGGTATTTTTGGAAAAGGATATCTCGAAGGCACACAAACCAAAGGCGGATTTGTACCCGAACAACATTCTGATTATATCTTTACAACCGTGGGTGAAGAATGGGGATTTTTAGGTTCGTTATCTGTAATTGCGCTTTTCGTTTTCTTAATCATCCGGATTATTTATCTCGCCGAACGACAAAAAACAAAATTCAGTCGAGTCTACGGCTATTGCGTAGCCAGTGTTTTATTTATCCATTTCTTTGTAAATATCGCCATGGTAGTTGGAATTTTCCCTACTATTGGCGTACCACTGCCGTTCTTTTCCTATGGTGGCTCAGGATTATGGGGATTTACTATTTTACTTTTTATCTTCCTAAAAATGGATGCCAATAAAGTGAATGAGTGGTAAAAAAGTTTTTAAAACTTCATGATGGATTTATCGCAAAATTCACAATAAATCGAACGGTTGTTATAACCAGTGCTTATTTTTTATTTCTTTCCAATAAGTATTGACTGTCTTCCTGATGTACTTCATTTCCTTGCCAATCTTCTTTCTTCAACACCACTTTTTTTCTTTCGATAATTTTTTTGCCAATGCTTTTTGTATAAACTATAGTATCCTGCTCTTGTCGTATTTCTTCAAAAAAT
Source organism: Flavobacterium aureirubrum (assembly GCF_038739835.1). Classification (NCBI taxonomy): domain Bacteria; kingdom Pseudomonadati; phylum Bacteroidota; class Flavobacteriia; order Flavobacteriales; family Flavobacteriaceae; genus Flavobacterium; species Flavobacterium aureirubrum. The sequence goes on along the minus strand of NZ_JBCGDO010000024.1, from coordinate 20,006 downwards.
GCAATTTCTCTTTTATTTTTTTTTAGGTTTACGTAGCCAAAACTATAATTTCCTTTACCCATTTTCCACATAAATGAAATTCTGTTTTTTTCTTTATCAAATTCAACATTTGTTCCACTGAATAATCTTGAATATTCAAATTTTTTGTTTTTAGGATTGAAAAGGTAAACTTCATAAGTTTCATTAGCTCCAGCAGCTGCTCTTTCGATAAGAATTTTGAAATCGCAATAACCATCAAAGTCGATATCTTCACATTCCAAATCGTATGTAGAATGAGTTTTTAAGTAATCGATAGTTTTAATACTTTGCAGATTATTTGAATTTTCAACTTCATTAGCCGTTTGAAATAGTATATTATCGGAACTTACTATTCTTAAAACTTCATTAAGTATAAGAATGTTATTGCCATATTTATCTCCTTGTTTTACTTGCTTAACCTTAAACTCCCAACAACATTTAATGCCATTGACTTCAAAAGGCAATGCTTTAACTAATAAGATGCTGTCATTTTTTATTTGAATTGGATTTATACTTTCGTTTTTCGAATTGTCTTTCGTTACTGTGTCAACGATGACTTTATTTTCAATGATTTTATTTTCTTGTGTGTTTTTACAGCTAACAATAGAGAGGACTGCTAGAAAGAACAATAGATTTTTCATCACATCGCTAGTTTTTGAATGACTTATTTTTTTTCTCGTAGTCAGATTTAATTTGTTCTAAATCATAACCAGGCCAATGATTAGGATATTTTTCAATAAATTTTTCTATTGCGTTATAATCTTCTGTTGTCTGTTTCATTTCCAAATAGTTTCGAAAGTCATCAGGAATTTCATCTTTTACAAAGTGTAATTTATAAATACCGTAACTTTCGCCAGTAGTGTTGCCGTAAAATTTATCTATGATTGCATATAATGCATTTTCCTTGTAAAATAGAGATTTAATTTTAATCTTATTAGATTTCAAACGTCTATTCCAAAATGTGACTTCTGTGATGTCCTTCACTTCATAAATACTAAAGTTCTCATCATCATTTGTTTCTATTATTACATTTTCTTTAAAATAATAATATTGCCTGTCCGGAATTAAAATATAGTCAAATTCATTTGTGTAAGACGAAAAATTATTTTGGCTAACATTATCTAAACTTTCTATTTTTTCAATAAAGCAATTAAAAGAGTTCTTTTTAAATAATTCCCAATTCCCATTGATTTTAGGTTGATATTTTTTGAATTTATTATCAGTTAAATATTTTAAATCATAGATGTGTTGTGGAATTTTAAAAGTGCCTTTCATAAAAGGAATACTGTCTAGAATAACATCCTTGCTTCTGAAACTAGGGGTCAAAATTTTCATAGTATCTTTTTTAAAAATGATATCTAAGTAGAAATCTTCAGAAACCATTCCACCCACAGGTGTACCTTTAGGAGTTATTTGATAAAAATTTGGGAAATCATAAGGTTTTTGACTTTCCAACTGAGTATACTTTCCAGTAGTAATTTTCCAATTTTTATCAAACAAATTAATGATTTTACCATCTTTATAGACTTTGAATTTTAAAATTCCCGAATAGGCACCCGGTTGCGAAAAAACAAGTTCGCCCGAAAAAAAATATAAGAGTAAAGAAATGTAAAAAAATTTCATTTTTGCGTCATTTTTGTGGCTTCAACTGGTATTGTCTTTAACATGTATATCCACAAACCAAAAATTGGCCAACCCAGCCAAAATTGATGATATGTTCAAATGTTTATGCTCCCAAAATTAGCAAAAATTATATCAAAAATCATCAAAAAACCAAAATAATAATGTAAATAACTTACAAAAAAACGTTACTTTACTCAAAACCATCGTTACTCAGTCAACCTACATCGTTACTCAGTCTACCTAAATCGTTACTCAGTCTACTTACATCGTTACTCAGTCTACCTACATCGTTACTCAATCTACCTACATCGTTACTCAGTCTACCTACATCGTTACTCAGTCTACTTACATTGTTACTCAGTCTACCTATATCGTTACTCGGTCTACTTACATTGTTACTCAGTCTACTTACATCGTTACTCAGTCTACCTACATCGTTACTCAGTCTACCTAAATCCTGACACTGTTATTTGAATTGCTTACCATAGCTTTCAAAAGATAAAAAACACCAAAAAAAAACGTCCTGATACTTCAGGACGTTTTGTTTACTGCTAGCGGTGCTTATGATTTAACGAGCTTATCTTTTTTCATCTTAGTAGACAATCCTTTCTTATTCTCCGATTGCAAATCATTTAAAATATGAATAGCTTCTTCAATATAAATATCCTTCGACAAACTTTCGTGCCATCTCTCTCTTTTCTCCTTCAATACGCTGTCTTTACTCATGCTTTCCAGTTCATAAGGCAACGATTTAAATTCAAAAGCATTTTTATAATCCACTATCGATTTATATTTTTTGCTTTTATCCTCTAATGCTTTTTGCTCCGCTTTAAATTTATCAATATGTAGGCTATATACATTTTCTTTATCGCGCTGATCAAGCCATTTCGCATTCTCATCAATCAACTTGATTTGCGCATTATTTTTCATTCGTGCTTTGCTTTCGGCGATGGCCAAATCAAAGTTATTTTGTTTATTCCAAATGCTATAATTCGCCGCATCTATTTTATCCCATGGCATAGCATTATCAATATCACGTTCACCCATTTTTAAATAAGCATATCTATCCGGAATGGCCACATCACTTTTCACTCCTTCTAATTGCGTTGAACCACCATTTATTCTGTAAAACTTTTGAGTAGTTGTTTTCAAAGCACCTAAATCGCCGTACGTGCTACCACGAACAAACTGGTTCAAATCGATTACATTTTGAACTGTTCCTTTACCATACGATTGTTTACTACCAATGATAACACCGCGTTTATAATCTTGAATAGCTGCCGCTAAAATTTCTGAAGCTGATGCCGAAAATTCATTAATCATCACAACCAACGGACCATCCCATTGTACTTTCGCATCTCTATCATAAAGCACTTCTTTTTTTCCTGCCGCCGATTTTATTTGAACTATTGGTCCTTGCTCAATGAATAAACCAGCGATATCAACCACTGTTTTCAATGAACCACCACCATTATCTCTCACATCCATTACAATACCTTGTACGCCTTCATTTTTCAGACGTTCCACTTCTAACGCAACATCTTTCCCGGCATCACGACTATTTACATCTTCAAAATTGATATAAAACTTAGGCAAATAAATAACCCCATATTTGTAACCATCTTTCTCTACAATACTCGATTTTACGTAGGTTTCTTCTATCTCAACCTCATCTCTAATAATGCTAATAACCTTAATTGTTCCATCGGTTCGCTTCACGGTTAGCCTCACTTCTGTTCCTTTTGGTCCTTTTATTTTCTTCACTACATCATCAAGGCGCATCCCAACCACATCTACAGGTTCAGCATCAGCTTGTGCCACTTTTAAAACCACATCTCCTGCCTCAAGCTGCTTTCCTCTCCACGCTGGTCCACCCGAAATTAATTCTGATATTTCAGTAAAGTCGCCTTTCTTTTGTAAACGCGCTCCGATTCCTTCTAATTTTCCACTCATGCTCACATCAAAACGCTCTTTTTCAGTTGGTGCCATATAAGAAGTATGAGGATCAAAGCGGGAGGCAATCGCATTTACATATACAGAAAACCAATCTTCTCTCGTTAAATCTGAAATAAAATTAAAATTATCATTCAGAGAATTTAGGGTACTTTCTCTCGTTTCTTTCTCTAATTGTTCAAACGACTTTACTTCAACTTTTTTATCAGTAGTATTATTTTTCAGCTTGTCCTCTTCTAGTTTTTGCTTTTCTACCAGTGATGATAATGCCGAAAGTTTTAATTGCAAACGCCATCTTTCTTTTAATTCCTGCGTATTTTTTGCAAAAGGCATCGTTTCATAATCGGTATTGAAACTTTCGTCCTTTTTATAATCAAACGGCTCAGCTAGCGCATCTTTATAGTAACTTTCTGTCTCGTTCATTCTTTTTACCAAGCGATTATAGGTCAATTCAAAGAACGTTAATTCCCTGTCCTTAATTTGCTCGTCTAATTGTGTTTCATATTTCGAAAACTCATCAATATCCGATTGTAAAAAGAACCTTTTTGAAGGATCTAGTGCGTTGATGTAATCTTTATAAACGCCTTTGGAAAAAGAATCGTCTATTTCAGATGGACTGTAATGTCCTTTTTCGATAACAAAAGTTAATAATTCTATCAACAATTTATCTTTTTCGGGATCAGACGCTTTTTCATTTGGAATAAAACTCCATAATGCCACTGATAAAGCTGCAATTATCAGAATGACTTTATAATTTCTTTTCATAAACTGAATTATATTATTCATTAAATATTTGGTTCTAAAGTAAACAAAAAAATCAATAATTATCTATTGAACTATTTTCTGCAAAAAAACAAAATGTATTTTATGTTACTGCCTAAGTTTTCAAAGTTATAAAAAATGTAACTCCACAAAACCCTAAAAAAAGTTAATTTTGTCTTTTCTTTGATTGGTACAAAAACTGTGCTATAAAATAATTTTTACAAATAAAACAAATGACAACAAAACCAACAATACTTGTTACCAATGATGATGGAATAAATGCACCGGGAATTAGAGCTTTAATTGATGTGATGTCGGAAATAGGCGATGTTGTAGTTGTAGCTCCAGATAGTCCACAAAGTGCGATGGGACACGCCATCACGATCAATAATACATTGTATTTAAACAAAGTTTCTGCCGAAAATGCTATAGTTACTGAATATGCTTGCTCAGGAACGCCAGTAGATTGTGTAAAATTGGCAGTTAACGAAATTTTGAAAAGAAAACCCGATTTATGTGTATCGGGAGTAAATCATGGGTCAAATTCCTCCATCAACGTGATTTATTCGGGAACGATGAGTGCTGCTGTCGAAGCAGGAATTGAAGGAATTCCGGCCATTGGTTTTTCTTTATTAGATTATTCTTGGAATGCCGATTTTGAAAGTATAAAACCATTTATCAAAAAAATAGTTCTAGAAGTTTTAGCCAAAAAATTGGCAGAAGGAACCGTTTTAAATGTAAATTTTCCAAAACTGAATCAAGAAGAAATCAAAGGCATTAAAATTTGCCGACAAGCAAAAGCCATTTGGATGGAAAAATTTGACAAACGACAAACACCATACGGCAAAGATTATTATTGGTTAACGGGTGAATTTGTTAATCAAGACAAAGGCGAAGACACCGATGAATGGGCTTTGGCCAACGGTTATATTTCTGTGGTTCCGGTTCAATTTGATTTAACAGCGCATCATGTTATTGCACAACTTAATACTTGGGATTTATAACTGCTAATTATCGGTTGCTATTTATCTAAAATAAATTAAAAAAATACATGAAATATTATATCATAGCAGGAGAAGCATCGGGTGATTTACATGGTTCAAACTTGATGAAGGAACTTTTTAAAGCCGACTCTAATGCTGAAATAAGATTTTGGGGTGGAGATTTGATGGACGATGTAGGCGGAACTTTAGTAAAACACTATCGTGAACTGGCTTTTATGGGTTTTGCGGAAGTGGTACTTAATTTAAAAACTATTCTAAACAACATAAAATTTTGTAAAGAAGATATCCTAAAATTCAATCCTGATGTGATTATTTTTATAGATTATCCTGGTTTCAATATGCGTATTGCCAAATGGGCAAAGAATTTAGGCATTAAAACTCATTATTATATCGCGCCACAAATTTGGGCTTGGAAAGAAAATCGCATCAAAGAAATTAAACGAGATTTTGATAAACTTTTTGTTATTCTTCCGTTTGAAAAAGAGTTTTTTGAGGTAAAGCACAATTTTCCTGTAGATTTTGTTGGTCATCCACTAATTGATGCGATTCATAATCGTGAAAAAACAGATGAAATCACTTTTAGAAAAAATTATCACCTCAATGAAAAACCAATAATAGCACTTTTACCTGGCAGCAGAAAACAAGAAATTTCAAAAATGCTACAAATCATGTTGAGCATTGTTCCCGATTTTCCCGATTATCAATTTGTGATTGCTGGTGCGCCAAGTCAGGAGTTTTATTTTTACGAACAATTTTTAACAGATAAAAATGTCAAATTTATTTCCAATAAAACGTATGATTTGTTGAGTATTGCAACCGCGGCATTGGTCACATCAGGAACGGCAACTCTTGAAACTGCTTTGTTCAAAGTGCCAGAAGTAGTTTGCTATAAAGGAAGTTGGCTTTCTTATCAAATCGCAAAACGCATCATAACATTGAAATATATTTCACTTGTTAATCTCATTATGGATGAAGAAGTCGTGACTGAACTTATTCAAGATAATTTCAATACAAAAAATGTAAAAAGAGAACTTTCAAAACTATTAGATGAGACATATCGGAAGCACTTATTAAAAAAATATGATGAGTTAGAAGCCAAACTTGGCGGCGATGGTGCAAGCCAAAAAACTGCTAAATTAATCCTAAAAGATTTGAAGTAGTTGGTTTTAACTTTTTAAAATGTATATTTGTACATCTTAAAATAATAAATGAAACACCTAATTAAAATAACCCTTTTACTACTAGTTTGTTCAAGCAACGCTTTTGCTTTGAACGATTTAGGGGTTTCAGTTTTAATTAAAAGTGATTTTCTTTATTTAACAGAAACGGATACAATTAAAAATCCGACTACCGATCCTAAGAAAACCGATCCTAGAAAAAAGTTTGCCCTTAATTACAAAAATGCCGATGACATTATTATTGATGACGAAAATGACAATTATGTCGCAAATCAATTAATCAATGTGGCTTCTGATAATTTAGGTGTGGTGTATAAATCAGGAGGAACATCCAAAAATGGTTTTGATTGCTCGGGATTGGTTTATTCAACTTTTTCCAAATTCAATTTAACTTTACCGCGTTCTTCACATGAAATGGCAACTGTTGGTCAAAAAATAGAGCCACAAGATGCTAAAAAAGGAGACTTAATTTTCTTTATCAACAGAGGTCAGAAAAGAATCAATCATGTTGGTATGGTTGTAGACGTTTGTGGTGACGAAATAAAATTTATTCATTCCTCTACTCAAAGTGGTGTAATCGTTTCTTCATTAAAGGAATCATATTACCAAAGAACATTTACACAAATCAATCGCGTTCTAGAATAATTTTTTCTTGTATAATTGAATTATTTTATAGTAATTTGATTACATGAAAATATTAGAATTTCCATTAGCTAAAATCTCTATTGCTTTCATACTAGGGATTGTTAGTTATTCTTTTTTTAATCCAACTCCGAAATTAGCTTTTGGCAGTCTTTTTGCCAGCTTGTTACTTTTGTTTTTTTTTCACTTTAGAGGTAAAAAACATGGCAGTTTTAAAATCGCTTTTGGTTTCATAACATTTTTATCTTCTTTTTTAATAGGAATATCAAGCGTAATAATCCATAAAGAAACATTTAAACCTCATCATTACTCAAACCAGATTAAAGATGTAGAAAGTAATCATGTGTTTCAAGTGCAACTTGATGAAAAAATTAAAAATACCCAAAAAAACACTAGATATATTGCGACAATACAAAGCATTGACGGCAATAAAAGTACTGGAAAAATAATTTTAAACATCAAAAATCCCAATCAAGTTGATAGCATAAAAATTGGAACAGAGTTAAGTGTAATCGGACTACTTTACAAAAACAAAGGTGCGTTTAATCCCCATCAATTTGATTATGGAAAATATTTAGAAAGGCAAGAAATCTATGCCCAGATTTATACCGCTGAAAACCAAATAGAAATTACAGGAAAAGCAGAAACAATTTGGTCCCGATTTTCAAATTTCAGAGCAAAAATTATTCAAAATTTAAAACTTTCTAATTTTGCAACCGAAGAATTAAACATCTTAATTGCATTACTACTTGGTCAACAACAGGATATTTCCCCAGAAATTTTGAAAGATTATCAATTTGCTGGCGCGGTTCATATATTGTCAGTCTCAGGATTACATGTTGGTTTTATATTAATGTTTATCACATTTTTATTAAAACCTTTGTCTAATTCAAAAAAGAGTTCCTACCTCAAGCTAATCATTATTGTTTTATCACTTTGGGCTTATGGAATATTAGCTGGACTATCACCGTCAGTTGTGCGGTCAGTTACAATGTTTTCTTTTGTTGCAGTTGGAACTCATCTTCGAAGAACGGTACATGTTTTTCACACCTTACTAGTTTCAATGTTACTAATTTTATTGTGTAAACCGTCATTCCTATTTGATATTGGTTTTCAATTGAGTTATTTGGCGCTATTTTTTATTCTCTGGTTACAACCTTTATTATCAAAAATGTGGCAACCTAAAAATAAAATTGTTTCCTACTTTTGGGATATCGTGATTGTTTCATTTGCTGCTCAAATTGGCGCAATGCCATTGAGTATATATTACTTCCATCAGTTTCCAGGATTATTCTTTGTTACAAATCTTATCATTCTACCATTACTGGGTGTAATTATGGTCATTGGATTATTAGCAATAGTTGTCGCAGGCTTTAGTACAGTTCCTTTTTTCATCGCACAACCTTTAGAATTCTTGATCAAAATAATGAATTTGACCATTCACTGGGTAGCAAGTTTTGATGACTTTGTATTCAAAAATATCTCATTTAATTCGGAAATGTTATTCATTTCTTATTTGATAATCATTTTTGCTATATTATGGATTAAAAAAGGAGAATTCTACTTGCTAATTATAACATTATCAAGCGTTGCATTACTTCAGTTTGCATTTATTTATAACAAATATAAAACCGAAAGTACAAACGAGCTAATTGTTTTTAACACAAAAAAACAAACTATAATTACCGAGAGAATAAAAGAAAATGTAACCGTTTATAGCAATGATAGCATTTTAGAAAATATTGATAATAATCTGGCTATTCAATCTTATCTAGTTGGTAATTTTTGTAAAATTGGCACAAAAAAGAATGTCGAAAATCTACTTTATTTTAAGAATAAGAAAATTTTAATACTTGATAGTTTAGGCGTTTATTCAAATAATCTCAAACCAGATATAATAATAATTACAAATTCGCCTAAAATTAATTTAGATCGCGTGTTTCAAAACTGGAAACCAGAACAAGTTGTCGTCGATGGATCAAATTATAAAAGCTACGCTCGTTTATGGGAAGCGACTTGTAGAAAAGAAAAAATCCCTTTTCACGATACAAATGAAAAGGGATTTTACAAACTTTAATATAATAAATACTAACTATTTTTTTTGTTTTAAAATTCCATCTGCTCCAGCTAACCAAGCATTTGGTCCACCAGCAACATAACCTGTACTTCCAAGCTGTTCTAGATTTACTTTACCGTCTTTAGTTGTTGGTTTCACAAACCAAACTGTTGGATAACCTCTCACGCCTAAAGCTTGTTGTAACTCCATGTTTTGTTTCTGAATTTCAGGTGTTTGAGCAGTTTTTCTCGGAAAATCCAATTCAACAAGAATTACATTTTTCTTTGCCCATTTTGCAAAATCTGGCGTTTTTAAAACTTCTTTTTGCAAACGGATACACCATCCACACCAATCGCTACCGGTAAAAAATAATAAAAGTGGTTTTTTAGACTTTTTAGACATTTCAGTTGCCTTTTTCATGTCTGTGTGCCAAGTTAAGTCTTGTGCTTGTATTGTTAATGATCCTAAAACGAGGAGTAACGTTATTGCTAATTTTTTCATGATATAATTTTTTTTCAAATATAACAAAAAGAATGCCAAAACAAATATTGGTTATCTTACTTCTTGCATCAATTTTTTGACTAACGGTGAGATTATTATCAAGAGTACGCCAGCGATTAAGGCATAAATTGCCAATTGCTGATAACCATCAGCATAAGTATTTAATTTTTCTAAATTGGTTGCATTTTCAGACGCTTCAGCAATATTTGCGCCCAATAATCCCGCGAAATATTGACCATAAGCACTGGCTAAAAACCACATTCCCATGATGACCGCTTGTGTTTTTTGTGGAGAAAGTTTCGTCATGGCTGACATCCCAATTGGTGATAAACAAAGTTCCCCAAAAGTGATGATAAACCATCCGAAAGTAAAAATCCCTAAAGAAGTTCTTCCGTTTAAATCGGCAAAAAATTTAGTGTAGTAAAAAATCCAAAAACCACCTGCAAGGAATATAAATGCTAATCCAAATTTGATTACAGTATTAGGTTCTATTTTTCGTTTTGCCATCCATAACCACACCAATCCAACCAATGCTGCAAAACCAATTACAAACAATGAATTGGCTGAATTATTAACGCCATTTGGGCTTAGTTGAACTCCTAAAATTTCATTATTTAAATTGTTGGCTGCAAACAGGCTTAATGAACCGCCACTTTGCTCAAAAAATGCCCAGAAAAAGATGGAAAAAATTATAAATATCAATGCTGCCAAAAGTTTCTTGTTCTCAACGGCTGAAAAGTTTTTCATTTCGTAGAACAAATACAAAATAGATGCTGGACCAATAATCATCATAAAATAATCCGTGTAGACAGTATTAGCGACCATTATTATAATGATTGGAACAATAGCTAATGAACCTACAAAAGTTAGTATTTCGTATAATTTCTTTTTCGATTTCTCAACATTCAATAAAGGTGATAATCCAATATTGCCAAGACTTTTTTGAGTTTGAGTGAACGTAAGTAAACTTATAATCATTACAAGTGCTGCAAATCCAAAACCAATATTCCATCTGAGATTTTTGGGAACTAATGACTGCCAAAGCGAACCTTCGGCAACCGCAATACAAATATATCCGCCAATTAAAGCTCCAAGATTTACACCCATATAAAAGAACGAAAATCCGGCATCGCGTCTTGGATCATCATTTCTATAGAGTTGTCCTACCATAGATGAAATATTGGGTTTAAAAAATCCTGTTCCAACAATTGTAAAACCTAATCCGATAAAAAAGAAACTCTTTGGATTGACAGCAAGTATAACACTTCCGATAATCATTAAAATTCCTCCCCAAAAAAGTGATTTTCTTAAACCGAGAATTTTATCAGCAAATAATCCTCCAATAAATGTAAAAGCATAAACCCACGCTTGCGTTGCGCCATATTGTAGATTGGCAATCTTTTCATTCATTCCTAAATGTTGCACCATAAAAACCACTAACATGCCTCGCATTCCATAAAAACAAAAACGCTCCCACATTTCAGAAAAGAATAAATACCAAAGCTGTTTTGGATATTTCCCTTTAAAATCTTGAATTTGTTCTAGTGATTGCATATCTAATTTTCTTTTTCAAATCGAATTCTATCATGATTTATGATATCTATTAAATCTTCTTCTCTTGGCATATATAACATATATTGGCTTGCAAATAAACTATCGTTATCATTTAATACTGAATATTTCACAATAGTTTCATCTTTTTCTGTGCATAATAAAATTCCAACAGTTGGATTATCATCTTTGCCTTTTTTCAAGTCGTCATACATACGCACATACATATCTATTTGTCCTATATCTTGGTGCGAAAGTTTATCAGTTTTCAAATCAATGATTACAAAGCACTTGAGCACGTAATTATAAAAAACTAAATCAATAAAAAAATCGGAAGTTTCCGTTGCTATGTGCTGTTGTCGGGCTACAAAAGCAAATCCTTTTCCAAATTCTAACAAAAACTTTTGAATATGATCTATAATAGCAGTTTCAATTTCAAATTCAGTATTTTTTTCATTAGAAGATAGTCCTAAGAATTCAAAAATATATGGATCTTTTAAAATGGTATGTATTGTATTTTTTTCGCCTTCGTCTTTTGAATATAACATTCTATTGAAAGTCAATGTTTTTATTTGTCGTTCGAGTTGTCTGTAATTCCAACCATTTTCTGCTGCTTCGTTAAGATAAAAAAGTCTTTGTTCCTCATCTTCAATTTTTGACAATTTTCTATAGTGTGTCCAACTCAATTTGTGACACAATGCGTCACGAATTGGAAATGACCTGTAAAAAATTCGCATATTTCGCAAATTACTTTCGTCAAACCCCTTTCCAAATTCTAAAGTGAGTTGCTTAGAAATGTTTTTTAATAAGTTACTTCCATAAACCGCCCGCGAGCTTCCGTTTTGTTCTTCTTCAACAATTATTTTGCCTATTTGCCAATAGGTTTCTAACAAAACTGTATTGACAGCACGGTAAACTCGTTCACGCGACTGTGAAATTACTTCACGGATAGATTGATAAAAAACTTCGTTTGAAATATTCATTTTTAATTTATTCCGTGATCTTTCATTACTTTATTTAAGTTTTTAACTAATGCAAACATTAAAACTGTTGCAAACATCAACAATCCAAAGTTTACCCAAAAGAAATTGGCTTTGTCATCATAGGTATCCCACATACTAGCTAAAACGCCACTAAGTTTATTTCCTATCGATGTGGCTAAAAACCAGCCACCCATCATTAAAGCGGTGATATTTTTTGGAGATAATTTAGAAACTATTGACAATCCCATCGGACTAAGAAATAGCTCTCCGATTGTAATAATTCCATAATTGGCAACTAGCCACCACACCGAAACTTTCTCGGTTCCATTATTTCCAATATGAACTGCAGCAACCATCACTAGCACCGATAAGGCGGAAATTAATAATCCAAAAGCAATTTTCGTTGGCGTTGATGGTTCTTTTTTTCTGCTTCGCAAATAAGTGAAAAACGCAACAATTAAAGGCGTCAAAATGATAACCCAACCCGGATTTATGGATTGGCTTAAACTAGTTACCCAAACACTTATTGTACTTCCTTCTTGTGGTAAAGTTTCTTTTGATGCGTTTCTGAAATAAACAGGATAATCTACCACTTTTTTTACTTCGCCATTTTCTTTTTGAAGTCGAAATTTATCATCATATAACTCGGTCTCTGCTTTTTTGTATTCTATTTCTTTAGATTGTACCAGTGTAGCAAACACTTTTTCTGTAGTTCCAGTTACTTGTCTATCTGTATATCGATCTGCCCATGTGTTGAGTGCTGAACCGTTTAATTTGAACACCGCCCAAAATAAAATTACTACAGCAAAAATAGAAAGCAATGCTCCAATTTGTCTTTTCTCATCAACTTTGGCTTTGAAATACAAACTAGCATAAAAGAAAATCACGGGAAGACAGGCAAAAATAAATGCATCAGTACTATCGGAACCAAAAAAGGCACTATCCACATTAATATCAGATTGAACTCCTTTTATCAACCATCCAATAATTCCAAAAACCACTGATGGCACTAAAATGTATAATACAATTTTAGAAAATGGCATATCGCCTTGTTGAATTCCTTTCTTTTCGGTTTTATTTCCATAATGCTTTGTTCCTAAAAGAAATACAATAACCCCAATAAACATTCCAACTCCCGCTGCCATAAACGCGTATTGCCAACCTAAAAGAATTTGTAATGCTGCGCCAAAAAAATTACAAACAAAAGCACCTACATTAATTCCCATATAGAAGATGTTATATCCTTCATCTTTCTTTTCTTTGAATTGCTCATCATTATAGAAATTACCAAGAAGTGTAGAAATATTGGGCTTAAAAAATCCGTTTCCTAAAATTACTAAAGTCATGGCAAGATAAAGCATTGGTAAACTATGGATTCCCATCATGAAATAGCCTGCGCCCATCATTAAACCCCCAATAACTATCGATTTTTTGTATCCCAAATATCTATCGGCAACTAAACCGCCAATGAATGGTGTTAAAAATACTAAAGCGATGAAAGTTCCATACAAGTCTGAAGCTTCTTTTTCGGTCATGGCAAATCCAGCTTCTACATCTTTAAGATATAGCGTAAAAATTCCAATCATTAAATAGTAGCCAAAACGTTCCCACATTTCGGATAAGAATAAATAAGGCAATGCTTTAGGATGACTTTTCCACATAGTAATTAAGATTTAAAAAACAAACCCACAAGGACTTCTTGTGGGTTTGAAAGATATAAAAATATTTTTAAAAATAATTAGCGAACACCGTGCATCATTTTCTTAATAAATGGCGTTAGTAGAAATAAAATCAAAGAAGCAATTCCACAAAGCACGACAAATACCATAAAGAATTCGTATAATGTTTTGATTGTAAATCCCGCAAATTTTGGATACGAAACACTGATTACTTTGTTTTCCTTAATAATCTCTAATTCTTGAGCGGTAAATGCTGTATCTCTAATAGTTAAATTACTAACGAACTCTTTTTGATTTTTAAGTGCAACCTCTTTTTGATTTTTATATTCAGCGATATTTTTTATTTTTTTATCAATATCTAATTTCAACTCTTTTGCCTTTTCCTTATCAATTTTTGCTAGATTTAATTTTGCTAACGTAAACAACTCTGCGCCATTTGCTACTTTTTCCTCGTCTAAAATTGCCTTAAAATCAACATTTTGTTTCTCAGCAGCAAGATATTTGTCGCCAGTTGGAGGAAGAATTGAACCTAAAGTTCCAGACAAAGCATATCCTGCAGCACTAGAAATAAAGAAAACACCATAAGCCAATGAAGCAAAACGTTTCGGAGCTAATTTACCAACTAATGATAATCCGATTGGAGATAAACATAATTCAGCAAACGTTTGAATTAAGTATAACAAAATCAACCATTTAATAGCAAGCAAACCCGAGTTTCCTAGATCTTTTACGTTATTTGCAATGATGAAATAACTTACTGCAATTAATAATAAACCGATTGATTGTTTTACTGTAGAAAGTGGTTCTCTGTTTTTCGCTCTCAATTTATCCCAAAGAACACTGAATGGAAAGGCAAAAATAACGACAAACAATCCGTTAAAAATTTGAACCATAGAAGCCGGCATTTGCCAACCAAAGAGAAAAGTTCTATCGGTTTGATTATCGGCAATGAAAGTTAAAGATGAACCAGCTTGTTCAAATGCTGCCCAAAAGAAAATAATGAAGAACGACATGATGTAAATTACCCAAATGCGTTGTGTCTCTACTTTTGTCAAAGTGCTGTCTAATAAGATCAATGTTGCTAGTGAAACTCCACTTGCATAAATAAATGGATAAATATATATTTTAACCACATTTTCCCCTTCAGTAAAGTAATTAAAAACAAAGAAAACAACCGCAAAAACTACAAGCGCAGTGATAATTGATTTCATTGAAAATTCAGCTTTTTGCGATTCACCTTCTTCATAATCACCAGCGTCGTTTCCTGATGGAACGCCACCAATTGCTTTACCTTCTGGTGTGATAACATATTTATTTTTTAAGAAAAAGAAAATAGCCGTTCCGATAATCATAGCGATTGATGCTGCCAAAAAACCCCATTTGAAAGCATGAATATCTCTAATTCCGCCTGAGTCTTTTACATCACCAATAAGTGGACAAATAAACTGACCTAAAAAAGCACCAATATTAATTCCCATGTAGAAAATAGTAAAAGCTGTATCCAATTTAGATTTTTCTTGTTTTGGATATAAACTTCCTACCATTGAAGAAATATTTGGTTTAAAAAAACCATTCCCAAAAACTATTACCCCTAATGCAATCCACATTAAGGTATTTGCTAAGCTTAAATTTGTACTAAAAACACTCGCACTAAAAAACAACATTAACTGTCCAATTGCCATCATTACTCCCCCAATCATGATACAATTTCTGTTTCCAAAGAAACGATCTGAAATAAATCCTCCAAGCATTGGTGTTAAATAACAAAGACCAAGAAATCCGCCATAAATTATTGATGCTTCTTCTTCTTTCATCATCAACGAATTCACCATAAACAAGGTTAAGATTGCTCGCATTCCATAGAAATTGAATCGTTCCCACATTTCGGTTCCAAATAATACCCAAAGTCCTTTTGGATGTCCTGTTTTTACTTGTTCACTCATAATTATTGTTTTAGTTTTGGTTTAGTTGAATTTATATTTTAGTGATTTAATTACTTTTTGTAACCAATTTTACTTCTTTCACTTTGAGTTGCAATTTCTTTGTTTTCGGTCAATAAAAACTGAATTGCTTCGAAAATATCTTCAAATTGACTATCGTATTTTGTTTCTAATTCTTTTAGCTGACTTTGCAAATTATCTATGTTTACTATTGCTTTCCGCAATGCTACAAATGCTCTCACTATAGCAATTTTCATTTTCCTCGCTTTTGGGCTTCTTAAAACACTTGCTAACATTGTAACTCCGTGTTCGGTAAAAACATACGGCAAAGCTGTTTTAGGTCTTTTTGATGTCATCACAGATTGTGATGACATGATTACAATCTGTGATGATGAAACTTCATCCCATTCCTCTTTTGTTAATCTGAACATAAAATCTTCAGGGAAACTTTCAATATTTCTTTTAATGGCTTGATTCAAAACACGAGTTTCAACTTCATAAAGTTCGGCCAAATCATAATCTAGCATAACCTTAATACCGTTTACCACATAAATCTTATTTTGAATTGAAACTAACTGCATTTTTACAACTTCTCTTTAATATAATTTGTCATTTTATTATACAATTGTATTCTAGTTTTTCCGCCATAAATCCCATGGTTTTTATCAGGATAAATTGCCCAATCAAATTGCTTATTGGCTTGAACTAACGCTTCAATCATTTGCATAGAATTTTGAACATGAACATTATCATCGGCTGTACCATGAATTAGTAAAAAGTTTCCTTTCAGTTTACTCACGTGATTAATTGGTGAATTATCATCATATCCACTTGCATTCTCTTGCGGTGTTGTCATGTATCTTTCGGTGTAAATGCTGTCATAAAAACGCCAATTGGTAACTGGTGCAACGGCAATTGCCATTTTGAACACATCAGCACCTTTGAAAAGACAATTGCTCGACATAAATCCACCATATGACCAGCCAAATATACCTATTCTTGTTTTGTCAACATAGGAATAATTTCCAATCACTTTTGCAGCGTCAATTTGATCTTCTACCTCAAATTTCCCTAATTCCTTTTGTGTACATTTCTTGAAAGCTGCGCCTTTGTAACCCGTTCCGCGACCATCAACACAAGCCACAATATAACCTTGTTGCGACAACATCATGAACCACATATCGTTTGTATCTAACCAATTATTAGCCACTTCTTGCGAACCTGGACCCGAATATTGATACATAAAAACAGGATATTTTTTTGAAGCATCAAAATCTTTAGGCTTAATCATCCACGCATTTAGTTTATGCCCTTTTTCGGTTGTCAATTCAAAAAACTCTTTGTTTGGCAAATCATATTTTTTTAATTTTTCTGCCAATGCCGTATTGTTTACAATTTCTTGTGCCAATTTGCCATCTTTTGAATTGTTTAAAGTAAATGTTGGCGGAACAGTTGCGCTAGAGAAAGAGTTGATAAACAATGAAAAATCTGGACTGAAAGTTGCTGCATTTGTCCCAACTTGTGAAGATAGTTTTACTTTCTTCTTTCCGTCTAAACTAATTTTGTACACATCTCTAACAATGGAACCATTTTCAACTGATTGATAGAATACTGTTTTTGTTTTTTCGTCAAAACCATAGTAATTGGTTACTTCCCAATTGCCTTTGGTTACTTGATTTTTTAATTTTCCGTTTTTATCATATAAATAAATATGATTGAAACCGTCTTTTTCTGAAGTCCAAATAAAACTGTTGTCTTTTAAGAATGTTAAATTATCAGTAACATCCACATAGGCTTTATCTTTTTCGTTCAAAACTACTTTTGCAGCTCCCGAAGTTGCATCTACAAATAATAAATCTAAATTATCTTGATGACGGTTTAAAACTTGTGCCGACAAAATATTTGCATCATTTGTCCATTTTAATCTAGCGATATAAAAGTCATTATAATTACTCAAATCGATGGTTTTGCTATTTTTAGATATCACATCATAAACATGTAACGAAACTAGAGCATTCTTCTCTCCTGCTTTTGGATACTTGAAGGTTTCGGCAGTTGGGTACAAATCTTTTTTATACAAATCCATTGAAAACTGTGGCACTTCGGTTTCATCAAATCGAATATATGCTAACTTTTTACTATCAGCACTCCAATCAAATGCTCGAACAAATGCAAATTCTTCTTCATAAACCCAGTCTGTAATTCCATTAATGATTGCGTTTTTCTTTCCATCCGAGGTAACTTGAGTAATGCTCTTTGATGAAACATCATAAATAAAAAGATTGTTTTCTTTGGCAAAACCAATTTTTGTTCCGTCGGGAGAAAATATAGGTTCTTGTACTTGTTCTAAAATTTTGGTCAATTTTTTTGTAGCGATGTCATACAAATAATAATCGGCCGTGAACGAGCGACGGAATATTGGATTTGAATTATTTGCCAATAAGATTTGTTTCTCATCAGTACTGAAAACATAACTGTCAATGCCATCCTTCAGTTCTAAAAAATTTTTGGTATCGATAAAAGTATTCACTTTTTTCAGTGTTGCAAAATCATACAGATCTAATTGCATCGTTCGTGAACCTCTATCAAAATTAAGAACAGTATATTGATTGGTATTTTTCATGGATTGCAATTCATCCATAGATTTAGCTCTAAAAGTGCCGGCATATATTTCTTCTACCGATAGTTTTTGCTGTGCTACAGCGATAAAGCATGATAAAAGGAAAACAACAAGTATTGATTTTGATTTCATTAAAATTGATTTTTTAAAAACTGTCAATTTTAGTGAAAAAATTAGAATTATACACGCTTTTTTACTACAAATACAATTTCAAAAGTTTTTTATCTTTCAAAATTACCGATTAAACAAAAAACCCATCAACTTTTCAGCGATGGGTTTCAGTGGTACCTCCAGTCCCGACACTTCGGGAGAACCAAAGACACATGGATTGTACTTATTTTTTAGAGAGAATATCTGTCAAAATAGCTGGATTGGAAATAATCTTTGCAATAAATATTTTACTTTTCATTCTTTTGATAAATTTTTCAAGATAAATCGCATCACTCCTGGTGTCAAGTGCTAACTTTAGACAAAGTTCCCAATCATTCGCAATCTTACTAAATGAGCCTTTATAAGCATGCTCATTATGTTTCAATATTCTTTCTTCTACATTGTGGCTTTCTCCAACATAGTATTTATCAACTGTTTTTGAATATAATATATATAAACAATGCATAGTCTAGATTTAACAAAAAACCCATCAACTTTTCAGTGATGGGTTTCAGTGGTACCTCCAGTCCCGAAGCTTCGGGAGAACCACGGACACATGTATTATTTTTTCTTTTTTAAAAGAATATCCAGCAGAATATCAGGATTGGATATAATCTTCTCAATAAACACTTTGCTTTTCATTCTTTTAATAAATTTCTCAAGATAAATAGCATCACTACTAGTATCAAGTGCTAACTTTAGACACAGTTCCCAATCATTCGCAATCTTACTAAATGAGCCTTTATAAGCATGCTCATTATGTTTCAATATTCTTTCTTCTACATTGTGGCTTTCTCCAACATAGTATTTATCAACTGTTTTTGAATATAATATATATAAACAATGCATAGTCTAGATTTAACAAAAAACCCATCAACTTTTCAGTGATGGGTTTCAGTGGTACCTCCAGTCCCGAAGCTTCGGGAGAACCACGGACACATGTATTATTTTTTCTTTTTTAAAAGAATATCCAGCAGAATATCAGGATTGGATATAATCTTCTCAATAAACACTTTGCTTTTCATTCTTTTAATAAATTTCTCAAGATAAATAGCATCACTACTAGTATCAAGTGCTAACTTTAGACACAGTTCCCAATCATTCGCAATCTTACTAAATGAGCCTTTATAAGCATGCTCATTATGTTTCAATATTCTTTCTTCTACATTGTGGCTTTCCCCAACATAATATTTATCAACTGTTTTTGAATATAATATATATAACCCGTTGGGTGTAATTAAATTATTTGATTTTTAATATTGTTTATTGGTCTATCAAAAATGAATTTATTGATATATTGAACCAATGTTAATGCTGTTATTTTGGCTAAAATTCTTGTTTTAAAA
>NZ_JBCGDO010000023.1:0-42808 GCF_038739835.1 Flavobacterium aureirubrum | reverse complement strand
TATTAAACTGACTTCGCTCAATTAAATTTGGAATTTCACTTAGAGAAATCTGTTTAAAAAGTGAATTTTCACTATCAATAGACATAAATTCAGCTGTAAAACTCAATGCAACCACTTCTAAATCAGTCATTTTTGGCTTTCTACCAATTCCTGATTTGAACTCTAACTCAAAATTCAAAGAACTTAAAACTTCTAAAACTCTAAAATAATTTTTAACTATATTTGTCATAAATATTGGTTGTTTGGCGACTTCAAGATACTGAATTTCAGTATCTTGACCAACATTTGTTTAATTTATTTTACTTCAAATAATTTCACCCAACGGGTTAATTTATAATATTTACGACGGTTTGATTTAATAGCACAAAATTATTATTTTCGATTTTGAAATTGCGATACGAACCCAAAATAACTTTTATAATCTATAATTTGACAACGATAATAATTAAAAAAATGAAAGTAAATATTAAAATGCTATACTTAGGAATGTTAATTCCAACAGTTCTTTTTGCTCAAGTTGAAAATAGAGCCACATTGTCACATACCTATTATGCGCCGTCATCAAACGACAATTTAAATGCTGTTGAACAATCTAATATTGATTTTCAGTATTTTTTAAAAAGCAAAGTAATAGCAAAAAAAATTAGATGGGATAATAATTTTGCCTATCGTTCACTAGCTATAGACGATGCAGTAACCAAAAATCTATTTGATGTAGCTTATACTTCCTCATTTGTTTACACCAAAACAGCAAAAAACTTCTTAATTGGTTCAGCTCGAATAAATGTAAGAAGCCAATATAACACAGCGATTACTTCTGATGCTCTTTTTCCATCGTTGTCCTTCGGTTATATGAGACAATCGCAAACCAATAAAGCCATTAGATGGGCAGCTGGAATTAATTACAATAACGACTTTGGAAAAAATGTCATTCTCCCATTCTTTATTTTTAATTACGAAACCCAAAAGATGCGCTTCAATGCCACTTTGCCAAGTTCTATTTTGCTGCTATTTAGAGAAAATAAAAATTGGTATTATGGACTAAATGCTACATTAAACGCCTCAATTTTTGAGGTGGAAGACAATGCTTATGATAGACTACAAATTTTAAATGCGAACTTTTTTGCCTTCACACAAGTAAAACTTTACAAAAAGCTTTGGTTTGAAGTTAAACCGGGAATTACTTTAAGGCGTGATTTTAATTTTTTACAAAGCAATTTTGATCCTGTAAATGATGCTGCTAAAAATAAACTGGATCCAAATTTTGTGCTCACCTCAGGTTTACTTTATAAGATAAATTGATTGATGTAGTTCAAAGGCCAATATAAAATCTATTGAATAATTTCATTATTTTTTATTGTGTTCTAATTTAACGAAAACGTTTGAAATTTTAAGTTTTAAATACTATTTTTGTGCACTAAATGGATAAAAATACAATCATCATATTAAAAAAAGCTTATGAACTTTAATTTAACCGAAGAGCATTTAATGATACAACAGGCAGCAAAAGATTTTGCTCAAGCAGAATTGTTGCCAGGCGTTATTGAACGAGACGAACATTCTAAATTCCCCACAGAACAAGTCAAAATGATGGCTGAATTAGGTTTTATGGGGATGATGGTCGATCCAAAATATGGTGGTTCTGGTTTAGATGCTATTTCCTATTGCTTAGCATTAATTGAAATTTCCAAAGTCGATGCCTCTGCGGCGGTGATTATGTCTGTAAATAATTCTTTGGTTTGTGCAGGACTTGAAAAATATGGCAACGAAGAGCAAAAAATGAAATATTTAGTGCCTTTGGCCAAAGGAGAAGTAATCGGTGCTTTTTGTCTTTCTGAGCCAGAAGCAGGAAGTGATGCGAGTTCGCAAAAAACTACTGCTAAAGACATGGGCGATTACTATTTGCTAAACGGAACTAAAAACTGGATAACTAATGGAGGAACAGCCTCAACCTATTTAGTACTGGCGCAAACCGATGTTGAAAAAGGGCACAAAGGTATCAATGCTTTTATCGTAGAAAAAAGTTGGTCAGGTTTTGAAATTGGTCCAAAAGAAAAGAAAATGGGAATCCGCGGAAGCGATACCCATTCTTTAATGTTCACCGATGTGAAAGTTCCAAAAGAAAACAGAATTGGCGCTGATGGTTTTGGTTTCAATTTTGCCATGAATGTATTAAATGGCGGAAGAATTGGTATCGCTTCACAAGCTTTAGGCATTGCAACAGGCGCTTATGAATTGGCATTAAAGTATTCACAAGAAAGAAAAGCATTTGGCAAAGAGATTTTCAAACACCAAGCTATTGCCTTTAAATTAGCCGATATGTATGTAAAAATTACGGCTGCTAAATTATTAATTATGAAAGCGGCGTGTGAAAGAGATGAAGGCAAAGATATTGCGCACTCTGGTGCAATGGCAAAATTATATGCTTCAGAAATTGCTCTAGAAGTAGCCAATGAAGCCGTTCAAATTCATGGAGGAAACGGTTATGTGGCCGAATATCATGTAGAACGAATGATGCGCGATTCTAAAATTACTCAAATCTATGAAGGAACGTCAGAAATTCAAAGAATTGTAATTTCAAGAGGACTGGTTTCGTAGTATTGACTTTTTTAAAAAGTTAAAAGTTTTTATTAATTCAAACTATTTTACAAACCCTTTTAGGCAACTAAAAGGGTTTTGTTTTACCTTAGCATTCAGAAAAAAAATACATGAAAAACATTATCATCACAGGAACATCGCGCGGCATTGGATATGAATTGGCTTTACAATTTGCTAATGCAGGCCACCAAGTCTTGGCCATTTCCAGAAAAATTCCTCAAGTTTTAATCGAAAACCAAAACATCATTTGCCTTTCGGTTGACTTAGGAAAAGAAGAGGAGTTAGCTGAGATTGAAAAATTTCTTTCTCATACATGGAAAAAAGTCGACATTGTCATTCATAATGCAGGAAGTTTGTTGAACAAGCCCTTTTCGCAAACCACACAAGAAGATTTTGAAAATGTGTATAAAGTCAATGTTTTTGGAGTTGCCAATTTGACTAGAATCGCATTACCCTATTTACAAAAAGGAGGTCATGTAGTAACGATAAGTTCGATGGGAGGCATTCAGGGCAGCATGAAATTTCCTGGATTGGCAGCCTATAGTTCTAGCAAAGGTGCAGTAATAACATTATCAGAATTATTAGCAGAAGAATATAAAGAACAAGGCATTGCGTTCAATGTTTTAGCACTTGGAGCAGTGAATACTGAAATGCTGCAAGAAGCTTTTCCGGGCTATGAAGCACCAATTTCGGCAACAGAAATGGCCGATTATATTTTTAACTTTGCTTTGACTGGAAATAAATATCACAATGGGAAAATCATTGAGGTTTCCAGTTCAACACCTTAAAAATATAGTGTCGTTAGAATTGGAAAACAAAACCTGACGATAGAAGTGAGAAGTTGGACGATAGAAATGCATCATCAGACGATGGAAGTAAGCCTTCAGACGATGGAAGTAGACTGCCAGACAATAGAAGTAGACTGCCAGACAATAGAAGTAGACTGTCAGACGATGGAAGTAGACTGTCAGACGATGGAAGTAGACTGTCAGACGATGGAAGTAGACTGTCAGACGATGGAAGTAGACTGTCAGACGATGGATTTAAGAAAACAGACGATATTTGTAAGATTTAAGGTAATAAATTAGCAGAACATGAGCGAAGTTTTATCAAAATATTTACCAGAACATGCTGTAGCTAGTTGTTTTGAATTAATCAAAACCAATAATGTGCATTTAAAAATCGTTAATGAACGGCAAACTCGTCATGGTGATTATCGGAGAGCAATAGGAGGAAAGCACGAAATTACTGTTAATGCTAATTTAAATAAATACCGCTTTTTGATAACGTTGGTTCACGAAATCGCTCACTTGGTGGCTTATGAAAAATATGGTCGAATGATAAAACCACATGGCAATGAGTGGAAACATACCTTTCAACGATTGATGGTTTCGTTCATTCGTCCCGAGATTTTTCCACATTCGGTTTTGCCTTTGGTTGCTAATCATTTTAGAAATCCTTCGGCAAGTAGCGATACTGATGCTCGATTGGCATTTGCTCTGAAACAATTTGACGAAAGAAAGCCTGATATTCATTTTATTCACGAAGTACCAAGCGGCAGTATATTTAGAATTAAAAATGGGAGAATTTTTCAGAAAAAAGGACTTCGAGTAAAACGCTATGAATGTTTGGAAGTGAAAACTGGAAGATTGTATTTGTTCAATGCTAATGCGGAGGTGGAAATTTTACCTAGTTGATAGTTAAAAAAACTCTGCAAATTAGTACCTTAGCAACTTAGTTATTTTTTATAAAATGAACAAAAATTATTACGCCATATTAATGGCTGGCGGTGTGGGTTCGCGCTTTTGGCCAGTTTCAACAACAGCATTTCCAAAACAGTTTCACGACATGTTGGGTTCGGGAGATACTCTGATACAAAAGACATTCAGTCGTTTATCAAAATTGATTCCAGTAGAAAATATTTTGATTTTAACCAATGAACGCTATAATGATTTGGTTCTAGAACAACTGCCAATGGTTAAGCAAAAACAAGTTTTGTTAGAACCAGCGATGCGCAACACGGCACCATGTATTTTATATGCATCGCTAAAAATTCAGAAACAGAATCCTGATGCCGTTATGGTCGTGGCACCAAGCGATCATTGGATTGAAGATGAAACCGCTTTTGCTGCTAATTTGCAACAGTGTTTTGACTTTTGTCAAAAAGAAAATGCGTTGATGACATTGGGCATTCAGCCTACATTTCCCAATACTGGTTTCGGTTATATTGAGTTTGATAAATCCGATACAAATCCTATTAAAAAAGTAAATCAGTTTCGCGAAAAACCCGATTATGAAACGGCAAAATCATTTCTTGAGCAAGGCAATTTCCTGTGGAATGGCGGTATTTTTATTTGGAGTGTGAAATCAGTTACAGCTGCTTTTGGCAAGTTTCAACCGCAGATGAATGTTTTGTTTCAAAAAGGGTTTGAATGCTATAATACTGAAAACGAAAAGCAGTTTATTAACGATAATTATGCTATGGCAGAAAATATTTCGATTGATTATGCTGTGATGGAAAAAGCAGATAATGTGTATGTTTTACCAGCTACTTTCGATTGGAATGACCTTGGTACTTGGGGACAATTACATGAAAAAATTGATAAAGACGAGAATAATAATGGTGTTATCAATGCGAAAGTAATTCTTGAAAATGCGTCAAATAATATTGTTCGCTCTGACGCTAATAAAATTATTGTAATTGATGGTTTACACGATTACATAATTGTGGACAAAGAAGGTGTTTTAATGATTTATCCCAAAAGTAAAGAGCAAGATATTAAGCGAATTACGGCTTTGGCTAACAAATTATAATTATATCAAAACAATTTTACGCAACCAAAATTATTTTAATGTATCTTTCCGTTATATAATTAGTATAAAAATTTGTAAATGAATAATTTGAAGTTGGGTTTTTCTTTGTTTTTCTTGCTAATAGCTCAGTTGACCTTTAGTCAATTATCAAATTTTACACTTACTGTAACAAAAACAGATGAAACTTGTACTGCAAACGGTTCTCTAAGTTTTTCTGTTTTAAATACAACTAGTGGTTCTTCTATTGTTTATTCTATTTATCGACTACCTAATACTACAACTCCAATTGCCGTTTTAGCAACCAATACATTTGGTGGATTAATTGCTGGAAATTACCGTGTTGTTGCTACTCAATCATTAGGCACTCAAAGCGGTTCTCAACAGCAAGATGTCACTATAAATTATTCGGGTGTTACTTTAACTTATCAATTAACAAGTACCAACGAAATGTGTGGTAATGATGGAACGATAACTGTAAATATAGGCACTGGAACAGCAGTAAATTATGAAATATTTGCTGGACCAATGGTAAGACCGTCGCAAACTTCAAATGTTTTTACTGGATTAACTAACGGTGTTTATCAAATAAGAGTTTTTGATAATTGCGGTGAAGGTGTTGTTCAAACGTATACTTTATTAGAATCTAATACTAATTTAATTTTTACTTTGACAAATCCTGTTTTTATGTCTTGTAGCACTTTGAGGATTGGAGCCAATATAACAACATTTATACCTACTACAAACACACCTCCAGGAGTAATTAAATATCCATTGCAAGTAACAACTACTGTTTTTCCTCCTGGCGGTGGAGCATCTATTGTCTATAATCAAACCATAAATAGCGGGAATAGTTTTAATCAAACAATCACCTATTATAGTCAACCTTATAACTATACTTTCACCATAACAGATGGTTGTGGAACTATTTATAACTTGAATGGAACTGTTCAATTATCAATACCTTCTTCTTCTTATCAAGTATTACCACAAGATTGTACTTATAAACAAGTTCGATTTTCAAATGTAACTTCTGTTTCACTAACAGCAGCTCCAACAACTTATCCAAATCCGTTGCCTCAAAATTTTTCTTCTGATTCTAATAATATTGTAACAGTTTCCAATTTATTGGCAGGAACCTACGTTTTTAATGCAATAAATATTTGTGGAGTTCAACAAATTTATTCCATAACAATAATAATTACACCTTTTGCTCCGCCATCTACAACAGTTTATAATGTTAACTGTTTTACGGGTTCATTATTAATTTTTAATATTCAGCAATTAATTATGACTTCCTCGCCCACTTCTTATGGTATTGCCATGCCTTATGATTATACAAGTATAATAAATTCACAAAATTATACTGGTTTTTTAAACTTGCCAGTTGGAACTTATACTTTTTCATATATTGATTTATGTGGACAACTTGGTAACTTGGTAGTAGATATAGTACCTACTCCTCAAACTCCTATAGCTAATGTTTTAGAAGGTTGTCAAGATGGATTTGGTTCGGTTCAAATTACGGGATCATTTTCTTCAATAATTATGACTTCTGCTCCTTCTTCTTATAGCGCTTCATTGCCTAATAATTTAACGAGCAGTCTTATTTTGGGAAATTCGAAACTTTCCCTTGACATGCTTCCTCCTGGAGAATATGTTTTTCAATCAACAGATCCTTGTAATAATCCTTTCACAACAACTGTAACCATAGTAGGATATAGCGATACTTCTAGTGTTGTAATTTCACCAAATTGTGGTTCTTTTAATTTGAATTTAATTCATACTAGCACGAATGCAAGCAGTACCTCTTTTTGGTTACAAAAATTTAATGCTACTACAAATACTTGGGGTCATCCTCAAACTGGTATTCAATATGTAGTTGGAACAGTTCCTACTGGATTAAATTCGGTTTCACTTATTAACAATAGTATTAATTTCAATTTGGCTTTTTTGGGACAATTTAGGGTATTAAAAGTTAATACTAGTTATGCCGCTAATAATTCAGCTCCCGTTAATTGTTTTAAAGTCATTAATGAATTTGAGTTTACAGGATTACCAAGAATTACTGATGTTTATTCCATATCATGTGGAACCACTTTTGAAGTTCTTATTATAGCCGAAGGTTTTAATCCGCTACAATATAGGATAACTACAAAAAATGGTTTGCCTTTTATAGTTGATAATGGGAATTTGAATATCTTTTCAAATTTGCAACCAGCAACTTATAATTTTCAAGTGGAAGATGGATGTGGGAATATATTAAATAGCCTATTTGAAATTGTAAATTCAAATCCCTTAACAATAACTGCAGAGAATATTTCGTGTGATGGACAAAATACATCTTTAACAGTACCTAATTTTCCTTTTTTCAATTATCAATGGTGGAAAGGGTCTAATACAACTACAATTCTAAGTACAACAAACACACTCAGTTTTACACCTTTTAATGCAAATTTAAACAACGGAACCTACCACGTCAGAATAACCTATGCAGGTAATCCAAATTCGTGCTTAAACCAAGTGCTGGATTATACTTTTTCGATAAACAATATACCACCATTTGCTGGACAAGGCGGCAATTATGCTTATTGTGGAAATCAAGGAACTATAAATTTATTTACATTGCTAACTGGAAATTATGATGCTAATGGGGTTTGGACGGAAACTACCAATAGCGGAACATTAAATAATAACAATTGGAATTCTACTACTGTTCCACTTGGTTTTTATCAATTTAAATATCGTGTTACAGGAAATTGTAATTTGTTTGATGAATCGGTAATAAATATTACTTTACGAAGCAACCCCCAAAGCCCAACTGCAAGTTCAGATCCAGTAGTATGTAATAATGGAAATCTCAACCTTTATGCAAACCTTATTCCTAACGCCACTTATTATTGGACAGGTCCAAACGGATTTACTTCCAATGTGCGAAATCCCACTATAAACCCAGCTGATTTATCAAATACAGGAATTTATTTCGTTCAAGTTATTGATCAATTCAATTGTGTGTCACAACCTTCAAATGTAGATGTCACTGTTACCTTAAACCCAGAGTTCACAATAGATAGTTCCTGCATTGAGAATAGATTTGTAATGACGGCTATACCAATTCAAAGTTCTTATGATCCTGATACTGTTACTTATAATTGGACTGGACCAAATAATTTTTTTAGTGCATCAGCTATTTGTGATATAACAGGTCAGCAAACTGGCGAATATACCTTGATAATTACTAACGGTGAAGGATGTTCAGGAACAAATTCATATAATGCATCGCTTACTTTATGTTCTATTCCACAAGGTGTCTCAGCCAATAATGATGGTGATAATGATACTTTTAATTTATCAGGATTTGGAGGTGTTGAACTTAAAATATTCAATCGATATGGAATGGTAGTTTATGAACTTAATAATTATATAAATGAATGGAATGGGCAAGATTACAATGGGAACATGTTGCCAAGTTCTACATATTATTATTTGATAAAATTACCAACAGGGGAAACAAAAACGGGTTGGGTTTATTTAATATATTGATTTTATTCTTCTCCTTTATTCTGTGCTTTTCTGATTTTTTTGAAAAGATTGGATGAATACACAAAATCGGTTATCGCTTCATTATCAGTTTTGAAAATGTCTTTTTTAGTGCCTTCCCATGCTAAAATTCCTTCTTTTAGAAAAATAATTTTGTCGCCAATTTCCATCACCGAGTTCATATCGTGCGTATTTACTACAGTGGTAATATTATATTCAACTGTAATTTCATGAATTAAATTATCGATAACAATGGCAGTTTTTGGATCCAGTCCAGAATTGGGTTCATCACAAAACAAGTATTTTGGATTATTTACAATGGCACGAGCAATAGCCACACGTTTTTGCATTCCACCCGAAATTTCCGATGGTTTTTTAGTATTAGCATTTACTAAATTAACTCTATTAATAACAAAATTCACTCGTTCTCTAATTTCTTCTGCCGATTTATTGGTAAACATAGTTAAAGGGAAACCTACATTTTCCTCTACTGTCATGCTATCAAATAGCGCGCTTCCTTGAAAGACCATACCTATTTCTGTTCGGAGTGTTCTCTTTTCATCGGGTGTTAAATTGGCATAAATTCTTCCATCGAAAGAAATCGTGCCTTTGTCTGGCGAATGAATTCCTAGTAAACTTTTTAGTAAAACGGTCTTTCCAGAACCACTTTGACCAATAATTAAATTGGTCTTTCCAGTGTCAAAAATGGTAGAAATGCCTTTCAACACTTTTGAATTCCCAAAGGATTTTTCGATGTCTTTTACTTCTATCATTTAGGTTAAGAGTAATTGGGTTAAAATATAATTGACCAGAATGATGGTAACCGATGTCCATACAAAAGAAACGGTACTTGCTTTTCCCACTTCGAGTGCGCCGCCTTTCATATAAAATCCGTGAAATGAAGGAATAGTGGCGAGCAACATTCCAAAAATAAATGTTTTGATAAAAGCATAAGCCACATGAAACGGTATAAATTCTTGTTGTAGTCCTTGAATAAAATCACCGCTAGAACCAAAGCCGCCATAAACGGCAGCAACCCAACCACCGAGAATTCCAAGAAACATACTAATTCCTATGATAAACGGATAGAGCAGTAGAGCAATTATTTTTGGGAAAACCAAATAATTCAATGAATTTACACCCATCACTTCTAGCGCATCAATTTGCTCGGTTACACGCATGGTTCCAATACTCGAAGTGATGAAAGAGCCCATTTTTCCTGCCATAATTATAGAGATAAATGTGGGAGCAAATTCCAATATTACTGATTGTCTAGTAGCAAATCCGATGAGGTATTTTGGGATTAAAGGATTGGTAAGATTTAAGGCTGTTTGAATGGAAACTACACCACCAACAAAGAAAGAAATGAATGCTACAATCCCCAAAGAGTCAATAATTAAATCATCAACTTCCTTAAAAATTAATTTTCTCATCGCAGTCCATTTTGTTGGTTTGTTAAAAACTTCCTTTAACATCAAGAAGTATTTCCCAATTTGCGATAAATAGCGCAGTAGCATCATAAATTTTAAATATTGGTAAAAATAGTTATTAGTTGCGAGTTATGTGTTTTTACTTTAAAACAATTTTTCTTTCATCTTTTGCAATCTGTAATTCCGAATGAATTTAGCTTGTTCTGTCGTAACCAAAAGTGGTTTTTTTTCTGATTTTGCTTTCCAAAAACCTTTGATATAATCAATAAATAATAATGGCTTTTTCTTCAGTAAGGCTAATTTTGCAGAAGCAATTGCTGTTATCCAAAATCCGTAACCTAGAGTATAAAAAGCTGCACCTTGCTTGTATCGCGCGGTTTTGTTATAATTTGCTCCAGTTGGTTTAAGATGTTTTACTTTCAAAGTGGCATCGGTTATTACTTTCCAATTGTAAAATTTACAAAGTAATTCATCAACAGTATCCCAACCCATGGCTGGTTTTAATCCGCCAATTTGTTTAAAAGTTTCCTTTCTGTAGGCTTTAAAAGCGCCGCGAATATGGTCTTTATCCGTTAAGTTTTCTAGTATCCATGTGCCGTTTTTTTCGATATAAGCAAATCCGCCAGCCATTCCAATTTTGTTATCCGATTGAAAATGGGAAGTAATTGTTTCAAAATAATTGGATGGAAAAATCAAATCCGCATCGACTTTTACAATGAAATCGTAATCTTCATCTAGCGTTTCCAATCCTGTTTGAAATGCTTGAATAACTTTACTTCCGGGTAAATGTATTGCATCTGAGGTTTTGTTGACCAAATAAATAAACGAATGTTTATCACAAAACGATTGAATGATTTCTTCAGTTTTATCAGTAGAACCATCATTAACCACCACAACTTTTGAAGGTAAAACGGTTTGTTCCACTATTGATTGCAAGGTCAGCGAAATAAACTTTTCTTCGTTGTATGTAGGAATGATGATATAGTAGTTCATCGGAAAAATAATTGATATTGATTTTTGCAATTGATATTGTTATTGACGAACCGCATAAACCAAATAATACCTCGGTGTAAACCATCGCAATAACGGACGGAAACCGAATTTTTTAACAGGATGTGTAAATTTCACGCTATCTATAATTTTGAAACCTATTTTTTCTAATAACCAGTCTAACTGCCAGTCTTCAAACTCATGATAATGTCTATCCCATTTGTCTGTTTTACTTCTATAGGCTGGAGAAAACCATAAACGTAGCGGAATTGAAATTAGTATTTTATCACATTTTATGTTTTCTAAAACAGTATAAGGATTTAATAAATGTTCAAAAATTTCAAAACCAGTGAATACTTCATAGGTTGCTTTTCGCAGCGCTGACTGGTCATTGTCTATGTCTTCACCTGTAGTATTAATCACTTTATAACCATTGTCTTCCATGATTTTCGAAAACGGATTTGGAACTCCTAAGTCAAAAATGGTTTCAGAAGTTTTGACGTGTTTTTTTAAAAAATCTAATGTGATGTTGAAGCGTTTGCTAGGATATGTCTTCTCGTACATTTAGTTTGCAAGTTTTAAGGGTGTAAAGTTACAGATAAATTATACTTTGTATGACACTAGATTTAGTTCTTCCTAAAAATTAAAATCTCTAGGCTCACCATTAAGTTCTCTTCCACCAAGAATAGATTTCGTATACATGTCATCTAACTCGCCAAAAAAATCTTTATCGCCTCTTATGACAAAACCCATTTTCCGGTTTAGTAGATATTGTTCATAAGCTAAGGGCAGGTGTTCGGCTATTTTTTTTGCATAATAACTATTATAGGCTGCAACGACTGCCTCTTTTATATTGTTATTACTTTTTATTGGGATGGACTCATTCTGCTCTATTAACTCTCTAAATATATCCTCGTAGTGAAAAGTGTCTTCTGTATCATCCATAGCCATTTTGTAGTAGTGATAACGCTTTTGTGTTTCATAATCCTCGAAGTGGTCAAATAAATAAGCGGTTACCTCGTCGTTATATGAACTTAAATAGGGACGATTGTCTGTTAACTTAATCGGTTGGTCTTTTAGTTTTTCTTTGATTTTTTTATTCTCATGCTCACGCCATATTTTTATGTAAAATTCCTCTTTTTCACCCCTAATATCTGGAAGTAGTAATAGTTTTGACGACCCTGTTTTATTAAAATGATATTGGTACCATGTTGGTATGCTGTTATCGTCCTTTTTCTCACTACTAAGATAAACCTCTTTTATTGAGTCGTAATCTTGCCAATTTTCTGCAGAGAAACCGTTTGCAAAATCTATCTTAGATTTTAACAAAAATGTTTTGTACATTTTGATTTCTGCTTCTGATATGGGTTTTACGAGGGGACAGTTAAAAATTTCATTTTCCCACTTATGAAAATCGATACATTTTTCAATGAAATTTAATTTTATCTCCTCGGCACGCCATTGGCACTGCAAATCAAAAAGTTTTTTTTGTAGAATGGCTTTTAGGTGCTCATGGGCTATATCAATCCATTTAGAACGTTGCTCTTCATCTATTTGAATATACATATCACCATAGCGGTAGACTTGATACTTTTGGTTGATATAATGAACAATAAAATCCTCTGCCGATTTTTTTTGATAATTTGACAAGTAAAGTTGCAACTGCTCGTTTTGGTCTATTTCGTTGCGCCATTTGATTTTGAGTTCTTTCTCTTCTTCAAGTAGCTGCCGGTCTTTGGCTAGTTTTTCTTTGGTATACTTATCAATCTTAGAATCGTAATCTTGCTCGTCCATAACCTAGTAATTTTTTGTTATACTAAAATACTATTTATTTTAAAAAGCCAGTTTTTTTTTCAAATTTTTTATGATTTGATTTACATTTTATAAACTATGGCATTCACATTCATTCCTGCGCCAACCGATGCGAAAAGAAGGACATCGCCTTTTTGAATACTTTGATTTTCAAGTTGCCCTTTTATCAACATATCATATAATGTGGGAACTGTGGCAACGCTCGAATTGCCTAGTTTATGAATACTCATAGGCATTACGCCTTCGGGCATTTTTTGGTCATAAAGCTTATAAAAGCGTTGCACAATAGCTTCATCCATTTTTTCATTGGCTTGATGTATCAGTATTTTTTTTACTTCATTAATACCAACGCCACTGTTATCAAGACACGCTTTCATGGCTTTGGGTACATTACTCAAGGCAAATTCATAAATTTTTCTACCATGCATTTTAATAAAGCGAACATCAGGGTCGTGTGATTTATTAAATGAATTACCAAAAAATAAATAATAAGCTTCATCATAAGTAAAGGTGGCCGACTCATGTGCCAATATTCCACCTTCGTCCTCAGTAGCTTCAATTATCGTAGCTCCAGCGCCGTCAGAATAAATCATGCTATCGCGGTCATGCAAATCAACCACTCTTGATAACGTTTCTGCTCCAATAACCAAACATTTTTTAGCCATGCCTGCTTTAATAAAAGCTTGGGCTTGTATCACGCCTTCCACCCAGCCAGGACAACCAAAAAGCATGTCGTAGCAAACACATTTTGGATTTTTTATTCTTAAATCATATTTAACTCTCGACGCTAAACTGGGTAACAAATCGGTTTGGATGGCACCTTTTTTTACATTCCCAAAGTTGTGGGCAAAAATGATATAATCTAGTGTTTCAGGGTCAATAGTAGCATTTTCTATCGCTCTTCTTGCAGCAATAGTCGCAATATCAGAAGTTTGTAAATCGTCAGAGGCATAGCGACGTTCTTCAATGCCAGTGATATCATAAAATTTTTCAGTAATCACTTCATTAGGCAGCGGAAAAGCGGTGCCATCATCATTAAGGAAAACATGTTTTATAAAATCTTTATTGGTCACTATTTCTGTAGGAATATAGCAGCCCGAACCTGTTATTTTTATTTGCATGACAATCAATTTAATTGGCTAAATTAAATATTAATAATGTAATAACATACCTCGAACTACTATGCGCGCATATAATTACGAAATAAATTATTTTAGCACTTTTTTTTGCGTAATTTACATTATTTAAATCTTTTTATTGCATACTTACTATTGCTTTTGTTAAAAGAAGAATTAGGTCTTTTTTTCTTGTGCAATTTTAATTTGCAGGATCGTCGCAATGCTCAGTGCTTGTGTTTTAATTTGCTCCGCTTTTTCACCTTTAAAATTTTCGTCAACCGCTGTGTTAAAATGGTTGAGCCAGATAGTAAACAGTTCCTTCGATAAATATTCTTTAGCGTTTATGTCCAAATGAACTTGCGTCAAGTTTTTAGTATAACCGCCAGTACCCAAAATGGCTTGCGACCAAAACGTAACCAATATCGGCAAATGTGCTTCGATTTTAATCTTTACCACATCAGTAAAGATGTAGCTGATTTTTTCATCGGCTAACAGTTTTTTATAAAACTCATCAACCAGTAGGTATAAATCGTCTTGGTTTTGGATGTCGTTCATTTTCTTTTTTTTTGGAGCTATTTCCCGCTTTCCGTTACAATCTTTTCTTTTTTTAGTAGAAAAAAAAGAAAAGGATTTCCACTTCAATCGGGGCTAGAGCAGTAGTACAACTCATACCATGAAAAAACTATCACAATCTTCCAAACAAATATACAAATACTTGTTAGAAAGGTAGCTGTTATATATTCTGAACTATGCAACATCATAACGTGTCGGAATAACCAATCAAGTAAAATAGAAAATTATTCCGCGGCAACAACCATAAAGTGAGCCTCAGTTTTTAGTCCCAAGCCTTCGGCGGACAAAAAGTTGTTGCCCACCTTATCAACAAGCCCTATTGCGGATAAATTAACTCGAGAAAAAAACGACATATAACCCTTATTCAAAGTTGTTAATAACTTTATGATGCTTTACATAGGAACGGGTGTTAGCCGTTCGGTTTTTTTAAAATCTATATCCAATTCTTAAGTGTAAATTAATTGTCGCTTCACTTTCGTTGTCTAAATAACCAGCTTGTTTCGCAAAAATATAACGGTAACCAATTCCAATTCCGGTTTCATAGTTGAAATGTTTTCCAATATTTCTTCTTATTCCCCAAGTAGGTACAATTGAAATATCACTAATAATATTTATAGTATCATAATTTGAAATTACAAACCAATCTGGATGATAACTTGTTTTAAGTGAAATAAAATTTCCGCTATTTCCGTCAATTCTTTTCGATTTGCTTACTCTTTTATTCAGATTATAATACCATCTTGGTTCAGCAGTTATAACTGGCGTCATTAAAAATCCCGTTTTGTCATAAAAATCTCCGCCCCAAATTCCACTATCAAATCCTATTTCACTTCGTAATGCAATTTGATTAGTTAGTTTTTTTTCGTTATGTGCCCATATACCAAATAAACCTGTTTGAATTCCATATACAGATTTTTCAACACTCGCATTTTGAGATTTTATAGTTAAAGTTAAACTTATTAAGGCTAAAGTCAAAATTGTTTTTTTCATAAAGCTTGTTTTAAATTTTCTTATTTAATTGGTTTTCCGTTTTCGTTCCGCCAAACTGACAGCTAACGTTTAATTGCTTGATATTGTGACGGTTTATGGAAAGTTTTTTTCCATAACCAACCAAGCGAAGTTATGAAAAGTAAACAAACAATTTAAAGAAAAACTAGCCATGAGTTTTAGCAAGTGTTAGGCAATCGCCATATTAGATATTATACTTTTTTAAGGTTTCATTAAAATTTCTAGACTTTATAAAATTTTGCTTTTTCTTATTGACTTGAATTATTTCTAAAAAGCCAAGTTCAACGAGAGTTTTTAAATCTGTTCTAGCTGTATAGTTCGATATATTAAATCTCGATTCAATTTCTTTTGTATTAAAAACTCTATCGCCATCATCATTCATAATTTTAAGTATTTGAGATGTTCTATCGTTAACATTTGGAATTTTTATGAACTTTGCGGCTTGGAACACTTCTCTTTGTTTTCTACTTATATATTCTTTTAATGCATCATATGCTTTTTCCATAGTTTTTATATGGTAAGTTATGAAATACCCTAAATCATTCTGATCATTTTCGGTATATAAATATGCTTTTTCATATTGAGTTTTTGTGTCTTTAATGATTCGTGATATTGATAAGTATTCAGTTAACCAATATCCTTGTTTTAACATATACCAATAAAACAACGCTCTTGCAGTTCTTCCATTACCATCGGTAAATGGGTGAATCCAACCAATCATAAAATGAATAATACAGCCTTTTATAATTGGATGAATAAAAGTTTCGGTATCAGAATTGCAGAAATCACATAAATCTTTTATTAGTACATTTAATTCCTCTTTTAGTGGAGGCGTATGAACAATTTCACTATTTGAATAATCTAAAACATGTACTTCATCATTATCTCTAAATTTTCCTTCATCTTCAAAATCTTCTAATGTATTATTGGATATTAATTTATGTACATATAAAATTTTCTCTGGAGTAATATCTTCATTTTTATGCTGAACAATGTGTTTCATAGTAATGAAGTTATTCATAATCATTTGTTCAGATTTATTTTTAGGTTTTTTTTCTTGTTGAATTATTTCCTTTGCTTTCTTCCGAGTAGTATTTGCACCTTCCATTTGACTACTAGAGATTGCTTCTTCCATGATTGAACTAATTACGAATTTAGTTTTATCTGTTTCAGCTATTCCGATGTTACTTCCTAATGTACCTCCAATATGTAAATCGAATTGATGTAATGTTCTTTGCATATAATCGGTTATCATATAACTAAAGACATGATTACCAAATTTTAAATTGTTACTTCTTATATAGCGAAATAATTTTACAGCATTCCATAATTCTTCTGATTTACAATCTGTTGATTTATACTTAATTTTATCCCAATAAAGATAATCGTCCTGGATGCTTTTTAGTGTTCCATTACTCTGAAATTTAATCATTAACGAAATAGTATCATCATTTTTAATGTATGGTGGAGCAGTTTCAATCATATTCAGTTTATCTTTTTTAAAACAAAAATAGTAAAAATTGCGAGATTTTGATAAAATCTCGCAATTTTTACTATTTGGTTTCTCATGGTGTTGCATAACGTTTCGCCTTTAGTTTGCATTAAAATATATAAACAAAACTTTGATTCAACAATTACTATTTCTGATGAATCCCATGCCTCGCCATTTCTTGAAACCGCTGTGTTTGTTGCACAACTCCAACAAATATCCCAAAAAACACTTGCAAAAAAGTATAGAAAATGGTATTTTTAAACCATGCAAGGACGAAAAGAACTCAGCCCAAAAATGCTCTACCAAGTTCATCTACAGGACTTAATTCCCAAGCACAATTTCTATAGATTGCTTGATAAAGCAAATGTTTTTCTATTTTAATCTTCACCACATCAGTAAAGATGTAGCTGATTTTTTCATCGGCTAACAGTTTTTTATAAAACTCATCAACCAGTAGGTATAAATCGTCTTGGTTTTGAATGTCGTTCATAGAAGTAAAAATTAAATCCCAAACTCTCCTTTATTATTGCAGGCTGGAATTTGGGATTTTTATTATTCAAATTTAAATTTTTAAATATATGCTTCTATGGGAGCGCAACTACATACTAAATTTCTATCACCATAGGCTTCGTCAGCACGACGCACTGTGGGCCAGAATTTGTTTTCTGCAACATAATCCAGCGGGAATGCGGCTTGCTCACGAGTGTAAGGATAAATCCATGTATCTGCCGCGACCATCATTAAAGTATGGGGTGCATTCTTTAAAATATTATTTGGATTTTCTATCGTAGCCGATTCAATTTCTTTTCTAATTGAAATCATTGCGTCACAAAAACGATCTAATTCTTCCAAGTTTTCACTTTCTGTAGGTTCAATCATCAAAGTTCCTGCCACTGGGAAAGAAACTGTGGGTGCGTGAAATCCATAATCCATTAATCGTTTGGCGATATCGGTTACTTCAATTCCTTTTTCTTTAAAAGGACGACATTCCAAAATCATTTCGTGTGCCGCGCGACCCATTTCACCACTATATAGCGTATCATAATGACCGTTTAATTTTTCTTTAATATAGTTGGCGTTTAGAATGGCTACTTCGGTAGCTTTTTTCAAACCTTCTGCGCCCAGCATACAGATATAGCCATAAGAAATTAAACAAACTAAAGCAGAACCCCATGGCGCAGCAGAAATGGCCGTGATAGCCTGTTCGCCACCCGTTGGAATTACAGGATTTGTTGGTAAAAACGGCACTAACTGAGGAGCAACACATATGGGTCCTACGCCTGGTCCACCACCACCGTGAGGAATGGCGAAGGTTTTATGAAGATTTAAGTGACACACGTCTGCGCCAATAGTGGCTGGATTGGTCAATCCCACTTGTGCATTCATATTGGCACCATCCATGTAGACTTGTCCGCCGTTATCGTGAATGATTTGGGTAATTTCTCTAATCGCACTTTCAAAAACACCGTGAGTGGACGGATAGGTAACCATCAAACAGGATAGATTGGCTGCGTGTAAAATGGCTTTTTCTCTTAAATCTTCTACATCAATATTTCCGTTATCCAATGTTTTTGTAACCACTACTTGCATTCCGGCCATGGCAGCCGAAGCCGGATTGGTGCCGTGTGCCGATGACGGAATTAAAGCAATATTTCTGTGGTAATCACCGCGCGATTGATGATAGGCTCGGATAACCATTAAGCCGGCATATTCGCCTTGTGCACCAGAATTGGGCTGTAATGTGGTTCCGGCAAAACCCGTAATTACATTA
This sequence comes from Flavobacterium aureirubrum, assembly GCF_038739835.1. NCBI lineage: Bacteria > Pseudomonadati > Bacteroidota > Flavobacteriia > Flavobacteriales > Flavobacteriaceae > Flavobacterium > Flavobacterium aureirubrum. Next base: position 23,665 of record NZ_JBCGDO010000023.1, on the reverse strand, counting down.
AGCTGTTGCTCTAATTTGGCCAACATTTCTTGATAACCTTGGGCTTGGTCTAATGGTGCAAACGGATGAATGTTGTTCCATTGTGCCATGCTTAAAGGTAACATTTCTGAAGCGGCATTTAATTTCATTGTGCACGAACCTAGCGAAATCATTGAATGGTTAAGGGCTAAATCTTTACGTTCTAACATTTTGATGTAGCGCATCAAAGCCGTTTCTGAATGGTATTTATTGAAAACATCGTGCTGTAAAAAGTTTGATGTTCTTTCTAAACTAGCAGGAATTTGATTTCCGTTTTGCAATTCAGAGATAGTAGTAGCTTGTTTTCCATTGGCTTCCGCAAAAATTGCAACTATTTTATTTAAATCAGCAATGCTGGTAGTTTCATTTAACGAGATGGAAACGGTATTCTCATCGATATAATAAAAGTTTACTTCATTTCTTTCCGCAATGGCTTTCACATTTTTGGCTGCTGTTTTCACAACTATAGTGTCAAAATAAGCTGTATTTATTTGATATAAACCAAGTTTTTCCAACTCGTTTGCCAAAGTCACTGCCGATGCATGTACTTTATTGGCAATATATTGTAAGCCTTTCGGACCATGATAAACGGCATACATTCCTGCCATAACCGATAATAAAACCTGTGCGGTACAAATATTTGAAGTGGCTTTGTCGCGTTTGATGTGTTGTTCACGAGTTTGTAACGCCATGCGAAGGGCACGATTGCCGTCAGTATCCACGGTAACACCAATTATTCTTCCTGGCATGGAACGCTTGTATTCTTCTTTTGTGGCAAAATAGGCAGCATGTGGACCACCATAGCCTAACGGAATTCCGAAACGTTGTGTAGTTCCAAGAACCACATCGGCACCCATTTCGCCGGGTGAAGTCAGTTTTACTAAACTTAAAATATCAGCGGCAACAGCTACTTTAATTTCGTTGGCTTTTGCTTTGGCAATAAAACCAGCGTAATCATAAACTTGCCCAAATTTTCCCGGATATTGAAGAATGGCTCCATAAAAGTCATTCGAAAAATCGAATTCTTCATGATTTCCTATGACCAATTCTACGCCAATAGGAGTAGAACGCGTTTGTAGTACCGATAAGGTTTGTGGTAAAATTTCTTCAGAAACAAAAAATTTATTCACGTTATTTTTCTTTTGCTCGCGCGAACGAACGTCAAAAAGTAGTGCCATCGCTTCGGCAGCAGCCGTACTTTCGTCAAGAAGTGAAGCGTTTGCAATTTCCATTCCGGTGAGTTCGATAACCATCGTTTGGAAATTAAGAATGGCTTCTAAACGACCTTGTGCTATTTCTGCTTGATAAGGAGTGTAAGCAGTGTACCAACCCGGATTTTCAAAAATATTTCGCTGAATAACCGCTGGAATTATCGCTTGGTGATAGCCTAAACCAATATAGGATTGGAACATTTTATTTTTATCACCTAGCTTTTTGATGTGATTTGCAAACTCATATTCCGTCATGGCTGGTTCTAAATTGAGCGCTGATTTTAAACGAATATCATCAGGTATTGTTTCAAAAATTAGTTGCTCCATTGTTTCTGTACCAATAGTTTTCAACATCTTTTGTAGGTCATCTTCACTTGGACCTATGTGGCGTAATGCAAATGCGTCTGTTCTCATTAAATGATTTTTCTAATGTTAGTTTAGTTGTGTTTTGTAGTGAAGAAATCTATACAATTTCAGCGGTACAAAAGTAACCAATACTATTGTAATGATTAGTTAAACAATGTCTAATATTTTATGATATTTTATTAACTAAAGTTGTTGATTATTAACAACGAACCTACTAAAAATAAACCGGTCCTACTTCTTGATTTTGGCATCCGTCGAATAAAAAGTTGGTTTAAACGATTTTATGAAAAATTAGTAAACTGTTTTGACCTAAATTTCTACTTTCGACAAAAATTTTAAATAATTATTATGATGAGAGCACTATCATTATTTGCATTATTGTTCATTTCCTTTAATATTAATTCACAAAATGTGGTCATCAATGAAATCATCACATCCAATTCGACAGTACTTACTGATGAAGACGGGAGTTATGAAGATTGGCTTGAATTATTTAACCCTACAGCATCGCCCATTAATTTGCAAGGTTATGGATTGACTGATTTATCTTCAAATCCTTTTCAATGGGTTTTCCCTGAATACTGGATAGAGCCAGGAGAACATTTATTAATATGGTGTTCAGGTAAAAACAAAACCGATAGCAATTTCCCACTTCATACTAATTTTAGAATTAGCGCAGCAGGAGAAACTATCACCTTAACCCATCCCAATACAACAATAGTAGATAGTTATGCTCCCATAATTATCCCTCAAAATTATTCCTATGGAAGACAAACAGACGGTTCATCAACCTTAGTTATTTTTCCTTAACCAACACCAGGTGAAAGCAATACCACAACGGGATATAATGAAGTTTTATCGCCACCAACATTTTCTGTTGCAGGTGGATTTTTTTCAGAAAGTTTTAACTTAGCAATAAGTCATCCTGATCCTACTGTTACGATTGTTTATACAACTGATGGTTCAGATCCAAAAATTGATAATCTTAATGGGACAACCTATCAGTATAAAAATAAATATCCAATTGATCTTGGTCAACTTCCTATTGATGAGTTTTTTACTAATAGTTTTCAATCGTTTCAATATACAACACCTCTGACTATCGCGGATAGAACAAGTCAGCCTAACGATATTTCTACTATTTCATCCACTTTTGATTTTGATCCTTCTTATTATATTCCCGATTATTCTATCTTTAAAGCTACTGTTGTTCGTGCTAGAGTATTTAAAGCGGGTGCATTAGAAAGCAAAATTGTAACGCAAACTTATATCGTTTCTCCAGAAGGAAACCAGAAATTTAGTATTCCGGTAGTATAAATCAGTGTGGATGAAAATAAATTTTTTGACTACAACGATGGGATTTATGTAGCAGGTGTTGATTTTGATAATTGGAGAGTAGCTAATCCAGATATTGGTGCCTTGTATTACTCAGAGTCAAACTATGACCGCTCAGGCGAAGCTAAAGAACAAGTTGGACATTTTAATTATTTTGTAAACGGAAATGAAGTTTTAAATCAGCAAGTTGGTATCCGAATCAATGGTGGCGGTTCTCGTGCTTTTCAAAATAAGTCATTACGATTATATGCAAGACCTGAACTGGGTGCGGCTACATTTAATTACCCAATTTTTTCCGGTGAAAGCTATAATAGTTACAAACGTTTGGTTTTAAGAAATTCAGGAAATGATTTTTTTAACACCTATTACAAAGATGCTTTTACACACGAACTAATCAGAAAAACTGGACTTGATTTTCAATTATATCAACCGTCTGTTGTTCTTTTAAACGGTGAATATTGGGGAATGTTAAACATTAGAGAACGAATGGATAGACATTATTTCGAAAGAAAGTATGGTATTGTTGAGGCTGATATCGAAGTTATTGACGATGGTTATCAGGTAGATGAAGGAAGTGGTGACCATTTCGAGGCGATGTTTTCTTATTTAGAAAATAATTCATTGGCAGATGTTTCTAATTATAATTACATTAAAACACAACTCGATGCCGATAACTTCAGAGATTATTTTATAACCAATATTTTTATTCAGAATACGGATTGGCCAGGATGGAATACTCTTTTCTGGAGAAAAAACACCACATTTAATCCTCAAGCCGCTTATGGAAATGACGGACGATGGAGAACAGCAATCAAAGATACTGATGCAGGTTTTAGTTTAATGCTTGATATTAATGACCATAATACATTAGAATTTGCAACCGCTACTGGCGGAACGGAATGGCCAAATCCTGAATGGTCAACTTTGATAGTAAGACGACTATTAGAGAATGCCGAGTTTAAACTTAGTTTTATTAACCGTTTTGCAGATATGATGAACACCTATTTTCTACCTGAGCGAGTGATAGGTGTTTCCAATCAATTTGCGTCTGTAATTGAACCCGAAATTCAAGAACAAATCAACCGTTGGTCTGCACCTTCAAGTTACACTTGGTGGCAACAAAGTCAAGACGTAATTGAAAATTTTGCAGCTGTCAGACCAAATATTCAAAGAGAACATATTCGAACTAAATTTGGTATCACAGGTGACATCAATGCAACTTTAAATGTAAGCGATGCAACTCACGGATTTGTAAAAATTAATACGGTCGAAATCAATTCATCAACTCCAGGTGTAGCAGCCAATCCATATCCTTGGACAGGAATTTATTTTCAAGAAATTCCTATCACGTTAAAAGCAATTCCCTTGCCTGGATATCGATTTACCAATTGGAGTGGTGATTTTACAGGAACATCAGATGAAATTACGATTACTACATCATCAAATTTCACTATCACTGCAAATTTTGAAGCCGATGTTCCAGTAGCCGTAGAACAACCTATTTACTTTTGGGTTATTGATAGCTCAGTGGTAAATGATACACCATTGACCAGCTTAAATTCAACATTTGAATTACCGGCAGAAGGTGTACTGGAATATCAATCTTGCTTAGAAGGTTATCCATTTACTAGTACAAGTCCTTTATGGAGAAAAGCTTCCATGGAAAGGAGAAATAGTCCAACCGAAATAAATTATATCGCTGAGGCAAATAATAATGTTCCTTTTGCTTCTTCTAATATGAGAGGATTACAAATCAAACAACCATTTCAAAATGGCGAAAGAGAAAACGCAATGATTTTTAATTTATCTACTGTAGGATTTAAGGATGTAAAATTTGCTTTTGCAGCAAGAAATGAGTTAGCAGCAGATGGAATTATTGTAGAATATTCAACTACCTCAGGATTGCCAAACTGGACAACTACAGGATTAACAGAATCATTACTACCATTAGTACCGTCATACCAATTATTCAATATCGATTTTTCTAGTATTGATGCAGTCGAAAACAATCCAAACTTTAAAATTAGATTGCGTTTTTCTGGAACAAACATGACTGCAGATTTAGGTAACAGAGTAACGTTCAATAATTTTAGTTTAAAAGGAGTGGCGTTGACTTTAGACGTCAATACAAATGAACGATTGAATTTTAAAATATTCCCGAACCCTGTAAATGACATAATCAATATTGTTCATTCTTATGAAAATGTAAATTATAAATTATTTAGTTTTGACGGTAAGTTGATTAAATCTGGTGTGCTAGAAACATCTGAACTAAATGTTAGTGAATTAAGTCCAGGAATTTATATGGTTCAATTTACAACTGATGGAAAATCAGAAGTTAAGAAGATTATCAAAAAATAATTTTTAGTTAGATAAAAGTTATCCTTTAGTCAACACTCAAAGGAATAGATGAAAATTAAAACTAATTTTGTCTATTCCTTTGAGTGTTGTTTTTTTACCTATTATATTGATTGAAAACACTTAAAAAAATAGTTGATTTTTATATTAATAGCAGCATTCACGTGGCATTGTCTGTTTATGCTTTGACACGATTAACAGGTTGCTTGTTTGAAATTGAATTAATAGAAAGCGTTTCTTCGTTTGCCTTTTTTGGAACCATCGTAGGATATAATTTTGTCAAATACGATGCGTTAGCTCGAAGTCAAAAACTCGAAATGCGGTTGGAGTTGAAAGCAATTGCAGTTTTGAGTTTCTTCTCTTTATTGATGGCAGTGTATTGTTTTTTATGGCTCGAACGAAATACACAATTCATTGCATCAGTGTTTTTGGGTATAACCTTGTTGTACACATTGCCTTTTTTCCCAAATCGAAAAAATGCTCGAAATTGGGCTGGAATAAAAATTTATATCGTGGCTTTGTGTTGGGTTGGCGTGACGCTTTTTCTGCCGATAATCAATTCTAATTTACCTTTTACCCATTATGTTTTTTTGGTGGCAGCACAACGATTTATCTTAATTTTTGTGCTGATTTTAATTTTTGAAATTATCGATTTAAGATTGGATGATCCACATTTAAAAACCGTTCCGCAACAAATTGGCGTAACCAAAACCAAACGAGTAGGAGTTGTGTTGATGGTTTTGTTCGTGTTATTAGAATTTTTATCGACTGATTTTAAACTAGAATTTTTTGCTTTGAAATTAGCTTTGGCACTAACAACGATTTTGTTTTTGCTGTTTTCTAATGAAAATCGTTCACGATATTATGCTTCTTTTTGGGTAGAAAGTATTCCGATTTTTTGGTGGTTATTTTTGGTTGTTTTCAGCTAATTCTTTTAAAACGCTATTTCGTTCATTGATAAAATTGGTTAAATGTTTTTTTAGAAAAAGAACATCAAATAATTTTCCAAAAATGCCATATGGCGTTTGATACTCAATTTTATCAATCATCATTATAAATCCGTTTTCTTCGATAAAGGAATGTTCGTGTTTGAACGATTTAAATTTTCCCTCAACCATTTCATCCACAAAATAACTTGGAATTTCCATTGCTGAGATAATGCTTTTGTGCGTTAAGTAAAACCCGAAATGTTTGCCTCGCCAAGTAACAGTTTCACCCTTATTGATTAAACCTGAAGTAATTCCATCAATAGCCGTTTCATTAGATTTTGCTGTAGAAAGTTTGTGAACATCAATGTTTCTTGATAAGTCAAAAATTACTTGCTTGGATGATTTAATTTTTGTGGAAAGATGTATTGTAGTCATTATTACAATTTATAATATCCAATCAAATTATGAATGAACAGTAATGTGTTTACAACTGCAAAAAGTACAAAAAGAGTATTCATAAAATAACTTCCAACTTTAAATAAAGTACGTTTCGGAATATCATACATTGGATAATAGGCAATTTGAGTTGCTACTTTACCGACCCAATATGCTGCAATTAATCCGGTTAATGCAACGGCTAATGCGGATTGTTCTTTTAATTCGTTTGTAAATAAAATGGCAATTAATCCGAATGAAAAGTTCAATCCCTGAATATATCTTCCGTAGGTTTTTGCAATTTCTTGATTAAGTGGTTTCAATTGTTTTACATCATTATACCAATCAAAAACTTGATGACGGATATATGGATAAATCAATGCGGTAAATATTTGACCAATACCACTAGTGATGATTAGCCAGTTTGGGACAATGAAGTTCATCGTTTATCTTTTTTTTGGTTTTTGAACATCAAAAATTCTAAAATTTATGAAATCTAAATCAATCCAGCACGTTTCAACAACGCATCCGCTTTCGGTTCTTGACCACGAAAACGTTTATACAATTCCATTGGCAATTCGGTTCCACCTTTCGAAAGTACGTTATCTTTAAATTTCGTAGCTACTTCTTTATTGAAAATACCTTGTTCTTGAAAATACGCAAACGCATCAGCATCCAAAACTTCAGCCCATTTATAACTGTAATATCCAGACGAATAGCCACCAGCAAAAATATGCGAAAACGAAACACTCATACAATTTTCAGCAACATCAGGATATAATGCTGTACCTTCAAATGCCGCTTTTTCAAACGCTTTTACATCAGTAATTTCGGTTGGATTATTACTGTGAAAAGCCATATCTAAAAGTCCGAAACTCAATTGACGCAATGTTGCCATGCCTTCTTGAAAACTTGCACTTTCCTTGATTTTTTCAACATACTCTTGCGGAATAATTTCTCCGGTTTCGTAATGTTTGGCAAATAATGCCAACGCTTCGGGTTCGTAACACCAGTTTTCCATAACTTGGCTTGGCAATTCCACAAAATCCCAATACACTGACGTTCCAGACAAACTTGGATAGACTGTGTTGGCTAACATTCCGTGTAATCCGTGACCGAATTCGTGGAATAATGTTGTTACTTCGTTGAAAGTAAGTAAAGATGGTTTTGTTTCGGTTGGTTTTGTAAAATTACAAACGTTGGAAATATGCGGACGTTCGTTTTTCCCATCTTTTATGTATTGCGATTTGAAACTCGTCATCCAAGCGCCATTTCGTTTTCCTGGTCGTGGAAAAAAGTCGGCGTAAAAAAGGGCTACTAATGCTCCAAATTCGTCTTTTACTTCGTAAGTGGTAACTTCTTGGTGGTATTTATCGATGTCAAAAACTTCGGTAAAGGTTAATCCGAATAACTTATTTGCAATGGTAAACGCGCCATTCAAGACATTTTCCAGCTTAAAATAAGGTTTTAGTTTTTCATCATCCAAATTGAATAATTTCTGTTTCAATTTTTCAGAATAGTACGCGCCATCCCATTTTTCTAATTTTTCAATTCCGTCTAATTCCTTTGCAAATGCTGATAATTCAGCAAATTCACGTTCGGCAGCAGGTTTTGCTTTAACCAATAAATCATTTAAAAACGATTTAACTTTTTCAGGATTTTGCGCCATTCGTTCTTCTAAAACAAAGTGAGAATGGGTTTCATATCCTAATAAATTGGCTCGTTCAAAACGTAATTTTGCAATCTTTAATGTAATTTCTTGATTGTCAAATTCGTTGTTTTGAAACGCTTTTTTGCCAGCAGCAATAGCGATTTCTTTTCGCAGTTCACGATTTTCAGCATAGGTTACAAACGGCAAATAACTTGGAAAATCTAACGTAAAAATCCAGCCGTCCAATTCTTTTGCTTTGGCCAATGAGCGTGCAGCTTCAATTGTTCCTTCCGGTAAACCTTTTAAATCATTTTCATTTTTTATATGCAACTGATAATTATTGGTTTCTGCCAAAACATTTTCGCTGAAAGTCAGTTTTAGTTTTGCGAGTTCAGTATCGATTTCACGAAGTTTAGCTTTTTTTTCTTCTGATAATAAAGCACCGTTTCTGGAAAAACTTTTGAATTTTTTGTCTAGTAAAGTCGCTTGCTCTGCAGTAAGATTTAATGTGTTTTTCTGCTCGTAAACCGATTTTATCCTTTTGAATAAATCTTCATTCAAAGTAATGTCGTTACTGAATTCAGTCAATAATGGCGTTACTTCTTGAGCGATTTTTTGCATTTCGTCACAAGTTTCAGCCGAATTCAAATTAAAGAAAATCGATGACAATCGGTCTAATGCATCACCAGAAAAATCCAATGCTTCAATCGTGTTTTCGAATGTTGGAGCTTCTGGATTGTTGATAATAGCGTCGATTTCTGCTTTTGCTTTCGCAATGTTTTCGATGAAAGCAGGTTTGTAATCGTCCATTTTAATTTGAGAAAATGGAGCAGTATCGTATTTTGTATTGAATTTTTGTGTTAGTATCTTCATTGCTCGCAAAGGCGCAAAGGCGCAAAGTTTTTAAAGTTTAAAATTTTCTAAATCTTGATAGGTATTCCAAAAACGAAGTAATTCAATTGTATTGGAATTTATTTTGTAATAAAGTGTTATTTGTTTTGTAATCACCACTTTATTGACGTTTTTATAGTTTGTAGAAGTGAATTCAATATTGTTTTTGTCTAATAAAGCAATAGTGTAGTCAACCTTGTCGATAAAATTCACAACATCTTGAAATGTCCATTCAGCTTCAAGATAATCAATATTTTGCCAATAGTCTTTTTTAGCTTGCGGCGACCAAACAACATGCATTATTTGAAATACTTTGAATAGCGACTTCTAGTTTCTTCCATAACCATATTATGAGCAACTCCTTCATTGTTTTCTAATGAATAAATGGCTTCATCAATAGCTGCTTTTTGCTTTTCGGTTAAAGTGGATTTCGATTGTATCAAACGTATAATTTCTTCAATCAACTTGGGATTTTCAATATCCAAAATAACTTTTGCTAACTCAATTTTAGAGTTTTGAATATTCATGGCTTCTTTTTATCAAAGATAATTATTTTTTCAATTCATCCGAAGCTTTATTCACCGCTTCTTTCAGACTTTCTTTGTAGAAAATAATTTTATCGAGTACACATTTATCATGACTTCCGATGATTTGTGCGGCAAGAATTCCTGCGTTTTTTGCTCCGTTTAGCGCAACAGTTGCCACCGGAACGCCACCAGGCATTTGTAAAATCGACAAAACCGAATCCCAACCATCGATTGAATTACTAGATTTTACAGGAACACCTATTACAGGTAATGGTGACATCGAAGCGACCATTCCAGGTAAATGAGCCGCACCACCAGCACCAGCAATAATCACTGAAATTCCGCGATTGTGGGCGTTTTTACTAAAATCAAATAATTTGTCGGGCGTTCTGTGTGCTGAAACAATATCTACTTCGGTTTCTATATCAAATCCTTTTAAGATGTCGATGGCTTCTTGCATGACTGGCATGTCGGAAATAGAACCCATTATTATGGCTACTTTGCTCATTATTTTAGTTTAATGTTGTTTAAAATTGTTTCTATTGATCACAACTACCAACTGCGACTGATTACTGCGACTGACCACTGATTACTCTAATACTATTCTTCACTTCCTCAGCAATCTTTCTTGCTTCCATCATATTCTCATTTACAATCGTAACATGTCCCATTTTTCTAAAAGGTCTTGTTTCTCTTTTACCATAAATATGAGGTGTTACACCATCAATTGCCATTATTTTCTCGATATTTTCGTAAACTACTTGACCTGAAAAACCTGCTTCACCAACCAAATTTACCATAATTCCAGCAGCTTTGCTATTTGTATTTCCTAAAGGTAAATCTAAAATCGCACGCAAATGGTTTTCAAATTGCGATGTATAACTCGCTTCAATAGTATGATGGCCAGAATTGTGAGGTCTTGGTGCCACCTCGTTTACTAAAATTTCATCATTTTGTGTTTGAAACATTTCTACCGCAAGCAAACCAACATGGTTGAATGTTTCCGAAACTTTTAAAGCTATTTCTATTGCCTTTAAGGCAACAGTATCGTCAATTCGTGCAGGACAAAGTACATATTCTACTTGATTGGCTTCGGGATGGAATTCCATTTCCACAACAGGATAAGATTTTATATCACCCGAAACATTGCGAACCATAATTACGGCCAATTCATTTTTGAACGGTACCATTTCCTCAGCAATGCATTCTATATTGGGTAAATTTTCTACATCAGATATGGATTTGACTATTTTCACACCATTACCATCATAACCAAATTCTGTGCATTTCCAGACGAAAGGCATTTTTATGTTATTGTCTATAATATCAATTATGAGTTTTTTTGTGGTAGGGTAATGTTTGAAATTTGTAGTTGGTATATTGTTTTGGACATAAAAATCTTTTTGAATTCCTTTGTTTTGAATGTTCTTTAAGGTTTTTGGTGAAGGATAAACTTTCTTTCCTTCGGATTCTAACTTTTCTAAAGCAGCTACATTTACCAGTTCAATCTCGAAAGTTAAAACGTCTACTTGTTTTCCAAAATTGTAAACGGTATCAAAATCCATCAAACTTCCTTGAACAAATACATTACAAGCAATTTTACATGGAGCATCATTGCTTGGGTCTAAAACATAAGTTTGAATATCAAACTTTCGGGTTTCTGCCAAAAGCATTTTACCTAATTGTCCGCCACCGAGAATACCTAGTTTAAAATTAGAAGAGAAGTAATTCATTCGCTTTAGTTTTTGTTTCTTAGGTCTTATACATCAGCAGGGTTGTTCGCCTAAAAACTATTGTAGTTGTCGATGCAAAGATAATCACTCTACTTATAACTTCATTTCCTTAGGATATCAAATTTGCAAAAAAGTCGAAATACTTTACTATTGATACTCAATACTTGCGTAAATTTGCACCTTATTAAAAATAACTACAATGATACATCTACACGATAAAACTTTTGAACCTTTTATTTCATCTGATGAAATTGATTTTGCTATTAAAAACATGGCTAAGCAAATGGATGATGATTTCTTCGATGATATACCCGTTTTTATTGGTGTTTTGAATGGTGCTTTTATGGTTTTGGCAGATTTAATGAAACAATATCGAGGTATGTGTGAAGTTAGTTTTGTGAAACTAGCGTCTTACGAAGGAACTGAAACTACTCATGAAGTAAAACAATTGATTGGTTTAAACCAAAATTTAGAAGGAAGAACAGTTGTCGTTGTTGAAGACATTGTTGATACAGGAAATACCGTTGAAGAATTAAAAGCTATTTTTAAAGAAAAAAAAGTAAAACATTTGAAAATAGCTACCTTATTTTTCAAACCAGAAGCATACACAAAAGATATAAAGTTGGATTACGTTGGTATCAGAATTCCTAATAAATTTATCGTTGGTTACGGCTTAGATTATGATGGTTTAGGAAGAAATTTACCTGACGTTTATCAACTAGTACAATAATTTTTAATTTAAAACAATAAAATGATTAACATCGTTCTTTTCGGAAAACCAGGTGCGGGAAAAGGCACACAAGCTGAATTTTTAAAAGAAAAATACAATCTTACACATCTTTCAACCGGAGATATTTTTAGATACAACATCAAAAATGATACAGATTTAGGAAAATTGGCAAAAACCTACATGGACAAAGGCGATTTAGTTCCAGATGAAGTTACCATAAAAATGCTTGAAAGCGAAGTCGATAAAAATCCAGGTTCAGCAGGTTTTCTATTTGATGGTTTCCCAAGAACTTTGGCACAAGCTGCGGCATTAGACGCGTTTTTAGCAACCAAACAACAACAAATTACTGCCACAGTAGCTCTAGAAGCTGATGATGAAATTTTAATACAACGATTACTAGAAAGAGGAAAAACATCAGGAAGACCTGATGATCAAGATGAAGATAAAATCCGAAACCGTTACCAAGAATACAACGAAAAAACAGCACCCTTGATGGATTACTACAGCATACAAAATAAATTTCATGCTGTGAATGGAATAGGTTCAGTTGAAGAGGTAACGCAGCGTTTGAGCCAAGTAATCGACAATCTTTAATGGTTGAAATTTATGGGATAGAGTTGAATTTCAAATCAATAGAAATCCTTAAATAACTAACCACAAACAAGCAAATGGAAATACTTATCATTCTTTTTTTAATTCTTCTAAACGGGGTTTTCTCAATGTCGGAAATCGCACTTATTTCCGCACGAAAGAACAGGCTAGAAACGGCAGCTAAAAAAGGAAACAACAATGCAAAAGTCGCGCTAGACTTAGCCAATTCGCCTAATAAATTTCTTTCCACAGTTCAAATTGGAATTACATTAATCGGAATTTTAACGGGTATTTATTCTGGAGATAAAATCACGCACGATGTGAAATTATTTGTAGAAGGATTTGAGGCATTAAAGCCTTATTCGCATACGCTTTCTGTTGGATTAGTAGTGGTAGTACTTACTTTTTTCTCGCTAGTTTTAGGAGAATTGCTGCCAAAAAGAATAGGATTAAATTATCCTGAAGCCATTGCAAAAGGAGTTGCTGTCCCTATGAAAATGGTTTCTATTGTTACTATGCCCTTTATTTGGTTACTAACCGCGTCAACAGATTTTATTTTAAAAATTTTAAAAATTAAGCCAACCGCAGACGGAAAAGTTACAGAAGAAGAGATAAAAGCCATCATTAAAGAAGGAACAGAAGGTGGCGAAGTACAAGAAATAGAACAAGATATCGTGGAACGGGTTTTTCACATCGGAGACCGAAAAGTAAACTCGTTAATGACACACAGGCAATCTATTGTTTACCTTTCATTAGAAGACACAATTGAGGAATTGAAGGCTAAAGTTCTAGAAGAATTACACTCTGTTTATCCTGTTTGTAACGAAAATATGGACGACGTGGTAGGTGTAGTTCTGCTCAAAGATTTATTTACAAGTTTTGAAAAAGGCGTATTCGATTTAAATGCCATTACTAAAGAACCCGTTTATTTTATTGAACACACTTCGGTCTACAAAGCATTGGAAAACTTTAAAAAATCAAAAGTGCACTATGCATTGGTTACCGATGAATATGGCGTTTTTCAAGGGATTATTACACTCAATGATATTTTAGAAGCACTTGTTGGCGATGCTTCTGATTTTGATGAAGATGAATATAAAATCACCACCAGAGATGATGGAACATGGTTAGTAGACGGATTATATTCTTTACATGATTTCCTTACTTTTTTTGATATGGACGAATTAACGAATGACTACGACGTTACAACGGTAAGTGGCTTAATCATGACCGAAATGGGAAAAATTCCAAAAACTGGTGAAAAATTAATTTGGAATAAATTTGAAATTGAAGTCATAGATATGGATGGCGTGAAGATTGACAAAGTGCTTGTAAAAGCGATAAAAGAATAAATTAGTTTACAGTCATAGTTTGCAGTACTATTTTAGAAACTGAACACTGAGACTGAACACTGAGACTGAACACTGAAATTATGACAGAAGGAAATTTTGTAGATTACGTTAAAATATATGTTTCTTCAGGAAAAGGAGGAAAAGGATCGTCACATTTACATAGAGAAAAATTTATAGAAAAAGGTGGTCCAGATGGAGGAGATGGTGGTCGTGGTGGTCATATTATTTTAAAAGGGAACAAGAGTCTCTGGACTTTATTTCATTTAAAATTTGCACGACATGTAAAAGCAGGTCATGGAGGTGACGGTGGAAGCTCGAGAAGTACAGGTCACGACGGTGAAGATAAAACCATAGAAGTTCCGCTGGGAACAGTAGTTCGTGACAAAGAAACCGACGAAATTTTATTTGAAATCACCGAACACGGTGAAGAAAAAATTTTACTCAAAGGCGGAAAAGGTGGTTTGGGAAACTGGCATTTTAGAAGTTCAACGAACCAAACACCACGATATGCGCAACCAGGAATGCCATCTCAAGAAATGGATGTTATATTGGAACTTAAAGTTTTGGCAGACGTTGGTCTTGTTGGCTTTCCCAATGCAGGAAAATCAACTTTGCTCTCTGTTTTAACTTCTGCTAAACCGAAAATTGCAGACTATCCATTCACAACATTGAAACCCAATTTAGGAATTGTTGCTTATCGCGAATTTAAGTCCTTCATCATGGCCGATATTCCGGGAATAATTGAAGGTGCAGCTGAGGGCAAAGGATTAGGACATTACTTTTTGCGCCATATTGAACGAAATTCAACCTTACTATTTTTAGTGCCTGCCGATGCCGCTGATATTCAAAAAGAATATGAAATTTTGTTGGATGAATTACGTCGTTATAATCCTGAAATGTTGGATAAAGATAGACTGATAGTTATATCGAAGTGCGATATGCTTGACGAAGAGTTGAAAATGGAATTAAAACAACAACTTGACAAATCTTTTAGCGAAACTCCTTATTTATTTATTTCTTCTGTCGCAAATCAAGGGCTTGTTGAACTCAAAGACAAGTTATGGCAAATGCTAAATACGTAGTTATTTGTTGTAATCAATAGATTAACTCATAGTTACATTTTATTTTCGAGCGTCGTATTGAAAAAAAATGTATTTTTGAAATCTTATAAATGAAAATAATAAATTAATGAAAACAAGATTACTCCTATTTTTTGGCTTAATTATGGCCCAATCACTTTTTGCTCAACAAAGAACTTGTGGAGTTCACGAGGCTACACAGGCTATTTTAAATGATCCTACGCAAAGTGCAATTTATCTTGAAAACAAAGCGCGATTTGAAGAAGAATACCAACGTGTGTTGTCAAATTTAAATAGAAACGGTAATGTTACTAATGCTGCAAATGCAATTACAAGGATACCGGTTGCGGTTCATTATACAACAAGCTCTGCAAGCTTGGCGACAGCAACATCTGGAACAAATTTGAGTTTAAGAAATTGTTTAATTGCATTGGCTCAAACGCAGATCAATATTTTAAATGCTGATTATAATGCTACAAATGCCGATTTAAATTTATGGACTAATTCGCAAACAGGTTCAAGTCAGTTTTTTCCAGGTGTAGGAATTGGTGATATGGATATTCAATTTGAAATAGCAACACAAAACCATCCTCTTGGATCTGGTTTAGCCGAAGGTCAACCTGCTGTAACGTTTGGATATAATTTTGGTGCAGGACAAAACCGAGATGCCAACTGGACCGGTTACTTCAATATAGTTGTCAGAAGCTTGAGTGGCGGAATTTTAGGATTTTCGCCGCTTGGTCCACCATTAAATGGTTTTGGAGTAACTATTGACAATAATTATTTTTCTTCAGGAACAGGATGTTCAGGAACAGGTTCGGGTTCAGTAATACCGACAGCACCTTTTAATAGAGGTCGTACATTAACCCACGAATTTGGTCACTTTTTTAATTTGGATCACACTTTTGATGGCTGTGATGGCGCTAATTGTGCTTCATCAGGCGATTCGGTATGCGATACTCCTCAAACTGATACAGAAACCTATGAATGTCCTGCTGCTGACGCTACCTTTAGCACCTGTACAGGTGAGCAAGTACTCACTATGAATTATATGGACTATGTTGATGACGCTTGTATGTATATGTTTACTACCGGTCAAGCCACCAGAATGACAGCATGGCTCAATACCGTAAGAAGCCAAATAAGACCTAATGCTCTGAGCGATAATAGTTTTGTAAAAAACAATTTTAAAATATACCCAAACCCAAATAAGGGAACATTTACTATTGAATTTAAAGAGTTATTAACGGATTACTCAGTGGAGGTTTTTGATATTACTGGAAGAGTAGTTTTTGAAAACAATTATAATGAAAATGCAGATCTTTCTCAAAATGTAGTTTTACAAAACACTACTCGTGGTGTTTACTTTGTAAATGTTAAAACTGGAAATACTATTGTAACCAATAAAATTATTGTAGAATAGTTAATTGAAGATTTTTAATGCCATTGAATACCTTTTGGGAAACCGAAAGGTATTTTTTTTGACTTTTTTATTTTTCAATATTTCTTAAAAAAAAAGTATATTCGCATGACTTTTGTCAATTAACATGTAACAATTCCGTTTTTAGTTGACAAATTGTTATTAATACTCTAACATTTATATTTTATCACAATGAAAAAAATTATTTTATCCTTAATCGCAGGTATTATGCTTATGCCAATAAGCATGAAAGCAGATGAAGGAATGTGGTTTTTAATGTTCATAGAACGTTTAAATCACCGCGACATGCAAAAAATGGGTTTACAACTTACGGCTGAGGAGATTTACAGCATCAACAATCACAGTTTGAAAGATGCAATTGTTCAGTTTAACGGCGGTTGTACAGCAGAAATTATTTCAAAAGACGGATTGGTATTAACTAATCACCACTGTGGTTATGATGCCATTGCTGAACTATCAACAGCAGAAAAAAACCTGTTGAAAGACGGCTTTTGGGCAGAAAATAGAAAAGCGGAGATTAAGCCTTCGAGCTTATTTGTTCGTTTTTTCGTTAGAATGGATGATTGTACCAAGCGAATTTTAGCTAAAGTAAATGCTTCAATGACAGAAGCAGAAAGAGAAAAAGCAATCAATCAAGAAATTGCTCTTATAGAAAAAGAAAACAACGAAGGAGGCAAATATACAGTTTCTGTTCGCCCATTTTTTCAAGGAAATGAATTCTATTATTTCGTTTATCAAGACTATAAAGATGTAAGACTAGTTGGAACTCCTCCAGAGAGTTTAGGAAAATTTGGTGGTGATACAGACAATTGGGAATGGCCACGTCACACGGCTGATTTTTCCATGTTTAGAGTATATGCTGATGCCAACGGAAACCCAGCAGATTATTCTGAAAACAATGTGCCACTAAAACCAAAACATTATTTACCTGTAAGTTTAAGTGGAGTTAAAGAAAATGATTTTGCCATGATTTTGGGTTATCCAGGAAGAACCAACCGTTGGATGCCAGCAGGTGGAATTGAGCAAAACGTAAAATTTGCTTATCCAGCTTGGGTAGAAGGTGCGAAAACTGGAATGGACAATATGAAAAAGTATATGAATCAAAGCGATGCTTTGAATTTAGTATATGCATCAAAGTATGCTTCAACGGCAAATTATTGGAAAAATCGTCAGGGAATGATTGATGCTTTAACCAAATTTGGGACTGCGAAATCAAAAGCAGCCCAAGAAGCGAAATTTGACAAATGGGCCAATAAACCTGAAAACAAAGCAAAATACGGTAACGTAATTACAAACATTAATAAGTTCTATGCACTTACAAATGAAAAATCTCGTCACGATAATTATTTGCAACAACTGTTTAGAACTACAGCATTTGGAACAGTGTCTCGAAGCTTAGGAAGACAATTAGATTTATATCTAAAAGCTGATGCAACCAAGCGTTCACAAATGGCACCAGCAATCGCGGAGATGGCTACTGATATGTTTAAAGAGTTGCACATTCCCGCAGAGAAAGATATCTTGGCGGCACAATTAAATGTTTATGCAACTAAGTCAGTAGGATATCCAATTGCTCCATTAGTTAAAAAAATAGGCGATGAGAACAATAACAATTTTACTAATTATGTAAACGCAGCGTTTGACCTAAGCATATTTACTTCTGTTGATCGTATCAAAGCTTTTTTACAATTGCCAAATGAAGCCTTGTTGACAAATGATCCGTTATACGCTCTATCTGCTGATATGACTGCACATTTCTCCAATCGTTCAGAAGAAGTAATTAAAGCACAAAATGATTATACCACTGCGTTCCGATTATTGGTTGAAGGTTTAAGAGAATCTAAAATTGGAGCTATTAAATATCCTGATGCTAATTCAACCTTACGTTTGACTTATGGTAAAGTGCGAGCGCTTCCTGCTGACAAACGAAATGATGCTACAATTAACAATTACACTACATTAGCTGGTCAAGTTAAAAAATATAAAAAAGGAGATCAAGAATTTGATTTGCCAACACGTGTTTTAGAAATGCAAAAGAATAAAGATTATGGTCGCTATGCGGATAAAGACGGATCATTACACGTAAATTTCATAACTGATAATGATATTACAGGAGGAAACTCAGGTTCACCCGTATTAAACGGAAAAGGAGAACTAATTGGTTTGGCTTTTGACGGAAATATCGAAGCGATGGCAGGTGATGTTATTTTCGATAAAAATTTACAAAGGACTATTAATGTGGATATTCGTTATGTGCTTTGGGTAATTGAAAATTTCTCAGGAGCAAAACATATCGTTGATGAAATGACTTTGGTGAAGTAACTCAACCTATTATAATTTAAAAGCGTCCCGATAGTAGTTTTCTTATCGGGACGTTTTTTTATTGGATTTTTGCTATTTAACTCAATAGCTTATTTTTGATAATATTGGAAATACAGATATAAAGAAAATGTTTAGCGAAAGATTAAACAAGATTTTAAAATCCTAAAACCATTTCTAGTTAGTTATCGCATCCTACTATAGGTAATTCGTTTGAGTTTGTCTTTTAACTCCTTGGATGGTTTATAACTTATTTTGGCTTCTTTTATATTCGATTTGCCTAATGGTTCATTGGTTTCAGCTGCAGTTCCCAAAAGTCTGAGTTGAAAAGTGCCTAAATTATCAATTTTTACGATATTTCCATCGGATAAAGACTCACTTATCACTTCACTTAATGCTATGATAACCCCATAACAATCGGCTCTACTTACAGTGGAACGACTAGCAATAATTTTTGCTAAATCGTTTAAATCTACACTTCCTTTGCTTACAGCACAAGGATAATATTTTACTTCTGCTGGCGATACCAAATTGTTTTGCTTAGGTATCATTTTAAATTGTACAGGCATAAAAAATAGTTTTGTAATGACAAATATATCAAAAGATGTACTACTTTTAATAGAAAGTGGTACATCTTTTGTGCAATAGTCGTACATTTTTTAATAAAAAGGCGTACATCTTTTATAAAAGTTGTACTTATAAAATAGAATTATTATATCATAAAATAAAGAAGAGATGCTGACACCTTAGAAATAATTAGATATATAATTGTGTTTTTTACATAGCAATGCACTTGAAATTTATAAATAAGCAAAAAAATACTCCCATTTCGATACTTCAAAATGGGAGTTGATTAGTAAAAGTGCGCTAATGAACTAGTTTTTTGCTAACAGTGAAGTCAGGCAAAGTGCGCGCCTGTTAGGGAAAATGCATTGCGCGCATTTTGCCTAACGTCAGACTGTGAAAAAACATCACAATCCTTTTTCAAATATACTAAAATACTTGTAAGAAAAACAGCCTGTAGATTTCAATAATTTTTATTTTTTTAAACCATGTAAAGGAATTAGCGCGGAAGCGGGGACATATATTCCATACTCAAAGTTGTTAATAACTTTATGATGCTTTACATAGGAACGTGTGTTGTGTGCTGTTTTTTTTATTCATCATAATATTCTTTTCCGTCTTTGCTAAGCCAACCTTTTTTTCCATTCGGTAATTCAAACCTTGCAAAATTTTCGATAAAATTTTCTAGTTTTTTATATTTTATTTCTTTGACTAATGGATAATATGTGAATAAGTTATTTTTTGAGATTTTATATAAATCTTGATTTATTGAAACAATTGAATCTAAATTTTTCGGCAGCAGATTATTAAATTCCAAATTTTGTTCATCTATTTTTGGGTCAATTAAAAAATCAAGTGTATTTAAATTGTATTTACCATTTTTTAATTTTGTATAAACTAGCAAAGGAGTCTTTTTATGGTAATTTGTCATTTCAGAATACAGTGTAATTGATGTTGGTTCATTCAAATATTGAATACTGTCATATTCTTCAGAATTAACTACAACAAACTTATTTTCAAAACTTTGAAAGTTTTTTAAAATGTAATAAAAATCATTTGATTGAATATAAAATTGGTCATTTTCTTGAGTAATAAAAAATGAAGCATTCTGTGCTGGAAAAAAATGATTAAAACTTGGAAATACGGATACATCTTCATTTTTATAATCTTTACCAATTAAATTTATATTTCTCAACTTGTTGTTTTGAATAATCTGTAGATTTGGATAAAACCCATTAAAGCTAATTGCTTTTATCTTTTTTAAGTTTAGTTTTTCAAATGAATAATTGTAAATGTTGATTTCATTATTGTTATAACCAACTATAAAAAAAGAATTATATGCAATTGAATCAAACGCTTTTTTTATGACAATTTGATTGTAACAGTTTTTAATTTGTAATTTCTTGTTTTTTAAAGTATCAATTTTATAAAAATCTCTATTTAGCTCTAAATCTGATTTAAGTAAATGATGTTCATTTGCTTTCAGTTCTTTGTAAGTTATAACAGAATAATTTGTAAAAGCATTATTCAAATTATTATTTTCGAAAAAAAAGTTAAGTTTTTCTTTAGTTGGAATAATGTAACCTTCTGAATGGTATATTATTTTCCTTCCATTGCTAAAGTCTAAAATACAATAATGAAGTAAATATTTGTTTCTTGGTTTTTGCAACGAATCTTCTAAAATACCAACAGAAAAAAAATCTTTGTTATACTGAACAAATTGATAATTATCATCATCATTTACCTTTGTAACAAATTTTGCTTTTTTTAATTTATTAAAGTTGTATTTATTTATTTCTTTTGTAAAAATTGTTTTCGCATCTCTTTTTATTTTTTCAATTTCTTCGATTGTTGTAGAATTAAATTCATATTTGAAACCTTTAGACATTTCTTCGTAATCTTCCATGTTTTCAAAATCCAACTTATAAATTATATTTTCTTTTTTAATAAAAACCCCTTTTTCGGGATGAATAAACTGCAATTCGCCTTCTGTAATTTTATAGGTTTGTTGAGCGAAGGAGAAAACTGTAAACAGAAAAAATGATAAGTAAATGATTTTTTTCATTTATTAAATTATTGTTTGATTTCTTTATCTAAAATCAATATATCATCTTCGTTACTGAGATATACTTTAAAATTATGTTCACTAACAACTATTTTTAATTTAAGTAAATAATTTTTATAAATTGTAATGTCGTTTAACTTTGCGTCATTTGAAAATCTTCCAGACAAATATATTTCTAAATCAAAATCTCTTTTTTCAAATTGTATATTATCAATATAAAATTCTACCTTATTTTTTATTTTAATATTTTTTTGAAAATCATAAGATACTAATATTTTTTTGGGAAATTCTATGCAAATAGCATTCTCAGAAATTTCTCTGTCGTTAGCTCGATATGACTTAATTTTAAATTTATTGTAATTATATTTTAATATAATATTTGAATTTAAAAAATTAAATTTTTCAATTTTAGAATTGATTTCAAAACCACTTGTGCTATTGGAACCCTCAAATCCATGTGACTTATAACTTTGAATTAATAAATTATTCATGACTCTACTCAACTCATTTACAAAATAATTTAAACCTTTAGGTAAAATATATGAACGATTATCAAAAAAATCATAGAACTTTTTTGGAGTTAAAGTGGTGTCTTTTTGTATAAAATTTTTTGGACTAAATGGTGTATCGTTTGCTATAATTAATTTTTTATTTAGTTCCTTTTCTAATTTTTTTATTCCCTCATAGTCTTCATTTGTATATTCATTAGAACTTGTAATTGCATATCCGTTTTTTGCATCGATATCGTTATATTTTATGTTACCATCAAAAAGATTTTCATCAACCAGTATCTCTGAATTATCATCTTTTATAATTAGTATTCTATTATCAATAGTTTCATTTCTTTTAATTGAATAGTTTATTAACCATAAATTCCCATAATTTGTATCATATAATTTTAAAACTTTATTTTCTTTAAAAACATTTAAAGTATCAACTATATTATTATCGAGCTTTTTTATATCTGTTGATTTGATTTTAAGTTCTTTTTCCAAATTAATTTCTTTAATAATTTTTCCATTCGAACTGTATAAACCATAATGACCTACTAACTCTTTCATTGGATAATCATACCAATAACTGTAAATCATTCTAACATTGCCATTGTTATAATAGTTAATAACTGTTTTTATTTTATCTTCATACTCACTTGTATAAATTATGTTTAGTGGTATATATTTGATTGTTTCTTTATCTGTATTCAATGCAATTTTAATAACTAAATTATCGTTAAACTTTAGTGTTATGACATTTTTGTCTCTGAAAAAATTTGATTTTGACATTTTAAAATCACAATATTTTGTTTTTGGTATGACTTTGAGTAATATTTTTTTTAATTTATATTCATTTTCAGTTACACCATATTTTGATAAAAGTATTTTATCTCTTTCATGTTCCTTTTCTATAGTGTCTAATGTTGATGAATTAAATGCATCTAAATACCCTTCATATGAATTACAATAATTAATTACAGCAGATTTTAGGTTTGATATTGTTTTTAATTTTAATTGAAATTTTTTGAAATTTATAATTGGTGATTTGCCATATCTTGATTCAATTTGTCCAATAATTGATTCGTCAAAACATTCCTTCTGCCCAAAACTATAAATGGATACAAAGAAGATAATAAACACTAAAATTTTATTTAAAGTTCTCATATTTATGCGTTTCGGTAGAATAGCACGCAACGTCAGACTGCGAAAAAACCTCCACACCCGAGCAATAGCGAAAAGACAAAGTAAACTCTTTTTCAAATATACTAAAATACCTGTAAGAAAAGTAAAAAACCTATTTTTAACCTTTCGTAAAGTCCCAACACTTAGCAATAA
Organism: Flavobacterium aureirubrum; assembly: GCF_038739835.1. Classification (NCBI taxonomy): domain Bacteria; kingdom Pseudomonadati; phylum Bacteroidota; class Flavobacteriia; order Flavobacteriales; family Flavobacteriaceae; genus Flavobacterium; species Flavobacterium aureirubrum. Next base: position 241 of record NZ_JBCGDO010000023.1, on the reverse strand, counting down.
ACAAGCTCAATTTTTGAAATTATTTTCATCCCGAAACTTCGGGATAGTTTTTTGGAGGGTTGTGCAACAGTTACCGCTGTGCGTGTTGCACAACTCAAATATACAAAACCTTGTAAATAAATTTGATTTTTTTTAAATTTACTCATGCAAGGAAAAAAGACATTTACACCACAGTTATTTGTATCGGTAAATTTGTTGGATCTGGTTCCGGCAGATAATTTTTATAGAAAACTACTCACCG
>NZ_JBCGDO010000022.1:0-45344 GCF_038739835.1 Flavobacterium aureirubrum | reverse complement strand
AGTTTTACAACTTTGAATTATAACTAAAAAACTAACCTCCTTAAAATAGCTTCTAAAGAGGTTACTTTTTATAAATATTTTAAAATTTTAGTTTTTTATTGAGGTTGTGCAACAGTTACTGCTGTTAACGGAATGGAATAACTAAATGTTCCCGATGTTGTTGGAGTGCCATTAATTACAATTGTATCAGATGCCCATGTCGCTGTAACTCCAGCTGGTAAATTTGTTGGTGTTCCAATTCCTGTTGCACCTGTTGTTGTATGTGTTATGGCAACTGGCAAAGCAGTATTAATACACAAGGTTGGTGTACTTGATGCAGTTCCAACTGTACTGTTTGGCAAAACATTTACCGTTCGAACAATTTGTATTGATGGTCCATTACAACCATTGGCGGTTACTTGAATATTTACAGTTCCTGAAAAACCACTAGACCAAGTCATAACACCTGAAGAAGTAATACTTCCTGCTGCGGGGTTGCTTAAGCTCCAGTTTAATCCAGTATTGTTTGTAGCTGTTGTAGCATAGGTTGTAGTAGTTGTTCCATTGGTTAATTGACAAGTAGGTTCTGTTCCTGCTGCAATTGTTATGGCTGTTGGTATGCCAACATTTGGGTTTATGGTTAAACTTATTGCTTGCGTATTTCTGCATCCACCAGAGGTAATTATAGTGAGTGTTCCATTATAAGTACCTATGGATAAGGAAGTTGGAATAGCAATATTCGACATACTTCCAACACCCGAAGCAAAAGTTTGTGAAGTTGTTGTTTGATCTGCTAAACCTGCTGCGTTCGCAGTTGAGTCCCAATTAATACTATAAGATGTTGGGCTGTTTGTGGTAGCAGTGTAAGGCAAAGTTGTGGTTTGAGCTGAGGTACTAAAACAAACTGATGCAGCGATTCCTGTGGTAGTAATGGTTGGGGTTGCAGTACAGGGTCGTAATGCAATTAATATTGCGCCGTTTGGGTCATTTTCATTTCCAGAAAGCTCACCTAATCCTGTTCCTGTGCTACCAGCATTTGTTTTGATGCCCCAAGCAGCACCGACACCCATATCAGCTGCAGCATCAAAAGGGAAATCAAATAATTCTGTTAATGCTCCTGGCGAGGTTGTTGTCCAATTGCTTATGCTTCGATTGTCTCCAATCATCCCAAACATTATCACTGCCGCATTATCCGTTACTGTAGTAATTGCAGTTGCACTAAAATCGTCTGTATTAATATTATTTATTGTTCCTGGCAACACATCAAAAGGTCCGCCTGCAACTCCTCCAGTTACGGCAACTCCTGAAAAAGCAATGATACCACCTTCTATATCATCAGCATCAGCATCACCTACAAAAGTGAAATTAACAGCAGCAACATCAGTGACTGTAGCTACTTTATATAATATTGTGCCCCACCAGCTATCATTGCCTATATTACCAAATTCTTCACCAGCAACCAATGTCCAGCCTGTTAACGTGGCATTATTTAAAACAGCATTGTCGTTATCACTTTGCACAATGTTTGCTAACATGATATCACCTTCAGTAAGTCCGGTTGGTTTATTAATTGTAACATTTGTGGTTGTTGATGTTGCAGTCGTTGCTACGCCACGTTGAATTATTTGAGAAGAAGTATTGAAAATGCCTGAAAAAAACATCAATACCATCATCAAAATCAAAAAGTATTGAGATGGGTTTTGAAGTGAATTTTTTCTTGTATCTTGAGTATCGTAATATTTTTTCATCCTATTTCGTTTTTAAAAATATATGCAGTATTTATCTTAAAAAGAGTAATTAAAAAGTATCTTATTTTTTACAATATTTTAATTTTTATAGCTTATATACAATGAAAGTTATTAAAATTTACTGTACTAGGTTGGGCAATCAAACATACATTTATAGTGTAAAATTCATATATATTGGAACTGCAAACAAAAAAAATGGACTATCTTCATTTAAATCTGATGAACTACACTTTTAAGGTTTGGAGAGCTGTTATGTAAAAACTTTGTATCGCCTAGTCAAATTTTTTACCCTATATTTGTGCATTTCAACGATTTAAAATTTGTAATCAGACTTAAATGAAAAATTTTCTCTACAGTTTTTTTTTATTTCCCATGATGATTTATTCGCAACCCAACTTTGAAAAAGCCGAAAAATTATATTCTCAAAAAAAATATAACTTGGCAAAACCTCTTTTTGAAAACGTTGTAAAAGAAAATCCAAACCATCTTAAAGCTTTGGAATATCTTGGCGATATTGAAGGGCAGTTAAAAGCTTGGGAAAATGCCATGATTTACTATGGCAAACTTAAGAAACTGCAACCATCGGAAGCTAATTTTCACTACAAGTATGGCGGATGTCTTGGAATGAAGGCTAAGGAAGTAAATAAGTTTAAAGCATTGGGAATGATTAGTGATATAAAATTATCTTTCGAAAAAGCATTGGAACTCAATCCAAAACATATTGAAGCTCGATGGGCACTCATTCAATTATATATTGAACTGCCAGGAATTGTTGGTGGCAGCGAACGAAAAGCACAAATCTATGCCAATGAGTTACTCAAATTTTCAGCGGTAGATGGTTATCTAGCCAAAGGACATATTGCTGAGTATTTTGATCGATATAGAGAAGCCGAAAAAAATTATCAGAAAGCTATTCAAGTGGGTGGTTCAAAACACACTTACGAAAAGTTAGCAAATCTTTATAAGAATAAATTAAATCAACCTGAAAAGGCAAAAGATGTCATGGATACTTTTTCTAGGAAAGGATGATATATTTTTTTCAAACTTAGTTTATTGTTTTCTTGTTTTCTTTTTTATGTATTTTTGGAAAGAGTAATTTCATTATAGACAACCACACAAAATGCGTACACATTTCATAGCCATTGGCGGCGCAGCCATGCACAACTTAGCATTAGCATTACATAATAAAGGATATCAGGTTACCGGAAGCGATGACGCTATCTTCGAACCATCCAAATCACGATTGGAGAAAAAAGGGTTATTGCCTATTGAAATGGGTTGGTTTCCAGAAAAAATAACTGCTGACATTGAAGCAATTATACTTGGAATGCATGCCAAAGCTGATAATCCTGAATTAATCAAAGCCAAGGAATTAGGTTTAAAAATATATTCCTATCCTGAGTTTCTTTATGAGCAATCCAAAAATAAAACTCGCGTAGTCATTGGCGGTTCACATGGAAAAACTACCATTACTTCCATGATTTTACATGTGATGCATTATCATAACATCAAAGTTGATTATATGGTTGGCGCACAATTAGAAGGTTTTGATACCATGGTTCATCTTACCGAAGACAATGATTTTATTGTTCTCGAAGGCGATGAATATTTGTCATCTCCAATAGATAGACGACCAAAATTCCATTTGTATCAGCCTAATATTGCATTACTTTCTGGAATTGCATGGGATCACATCAATGTTTTTCCAACCTTTGAAAACTATGTAGAACAATTTGAAATATTTGTTAACCAAATTACTAAAGGTGGAATTCTCGTTTATAACGAAGAAGATACAACGGTTAAAAAAGTTGCCGAAGAAACTACTAATACCATTAGAAAAATACCCTATCAAACGCCAAGTTATTCTGTTGTAGATGGAACAACTTTATTAGACACACCCGAAGGACCAATGCCCATTGAAGTTTTTGGTGCACATAATTTAAATAATTTGGCTGGAGCCAAATGGATTTGCCAAAATATGGGCGTTGACGAAGCCGATTTTTACGAAGCCATTGCCAGTTTTAAAGGCGCTTCTAAACGGTTGGAAAAGATAGCCGAAGGTAAAGGAAAAGTCGCTTATAAAGATTTTGCCCATTCACCAAGTAAAGTTTCAGCAACAACCAAAGCTGTAAAAAATCAATATCCAAATAGAAAATTAGTAGCTTGTTTAGAACTTCACACTTACAGTAGTTTGAATGCCGAATTCCTTAAAGAATACGAAGGCGCACTCAATGCTGCAGATGTTGCCGTAGTTTTTTATTCTCCTGATGCGGTAAAGATTAAACAATTGGAGGAAGTAACCTATGATCAAATAGCACAATCGTTCAAGCGAGATGATTTGATTATTTATACCAATCCACAGGAATTTAAAGATTTTTTATTCGCTTATGATTTGAATAATTCTGCTTTGCTTTTAATGAGTTCAGGAAATTATGGCGGATTGAATTTTGATGAAGTGAAACAATTAGTCAATTAGTGAATTTGAAAATGTGTCAATTATTTTCGTTGAACGATTAACCTGAAAACTGCGACTGAAAACTGAAAACTAAAAGCATGGAACAAAATTTCTCTATAAAAAACTGGGCAGAAGACGATAAGCCTCGCGAAAAATTAATGCTGAAAGGAAAGTCTGCGTTGAGTGATGCCGAGTTGGTGGCCATTCTCATAGGTTCAGGAAGTAGAAACGAAAGTGCGGTGTCGCTAAGCAAACGAATTCTAGCAAGTGTTGATAACAATTTAAACGCTTTGGGTAAATTGTCATTAAAACAATTGATGGAATTCAAAGGAATCGGTGAGGCAAAAGCCATTTCAATAGCGGCTGCATTGGAATTAGGACGACGACGAAGAGCCGAAGAAACGTTGGAACTAAAAAAAATCACATCGAGCAAAGCAGTTTTTGAAATCATGCAACCCATTATTGGCGAACTACCACATGAAGAATTCTGGGTGTTGTATCTCAATAATTCTAACAAAGTAATTTATAAATCACAACTTTCCAAAGGCGGAATTACAGGAACAGTGGTTGATGTTCGATTGCTATTCAAAACAGCTTTAGAAAATAATGCGACTTCTATAATATTAACACACAATCATCCTTCGGGGAAATTGCAGGCTAGCGATGCCGATAAAGAAATTACCAAAAAACTAAAACTCGCTGGAGAACAACTAGATATAAAAGTTTTAGACCATATTATCATTACCGAAAACGGTTATTATAGCTTTCAAGACGAAGGTATTTTTTAAATAAATTTGGATTGCGATGACAAATGTCATATTTTAGCAGACAAATGTCAAAAGTTATGTCTAAAATAGTTTCCAATTCTGATGTTCACCTTGATAAAGTTGTGCGTTTATATGTTTCAAAGGTGGAGAAAGATTATAAAATAGCACCAATTGATAAGAATATCACCTATAAAAAATTTCTTTCCAACAGAATGTTAATTGTGCATTCCATTAGAAAAGGACTTCCTTATGAATTATACGATTTGATTAAAGAAAGAACACCTTTTAAAGAGGAGGAATGGGCTAAATTTCTCGGTGTTTCCACACGTACACTTCATAGAAATAAGTTAAAGAAAGATTTCTTTTTTGATGCAATTCCTTCAGAGAAAATTTTAGAATTGGCAGAAGTTACCGCTTTAGGGAGGGAAATTTTTGATGATGAAGAGCAGTTTTATTTATGGTTAAACACACCAAGTTTTGCATTGGGAAATTTAAAACCATTAGATCTATTGACAGATTCCTATGGTAAAGAAATGGTCATGACAGAATTGCATAAAATAGACCAAGCCATTTTTCTCTAATGGAAGTTTATAGGTTAATAAACAAAAAGCATCCAATAGAATTATCTGGAATTGGTGCTGCAAGATTTGGAGCAAGATGGAATTCAAAAGGAATCGAAATAGTGTACACTGCGCAAAGTAGAGCTTTAGCAATGGCGGAAGTTGCAGTACATTTAACATTGGCTACTCTACCAAGTAGTTTTCTAATGGTAACCATTCAAATTCCTGATGATATTGACGTAATTGATTGTAATCAAAAAAAATTAGAAATCGGTTGGAATGATTTTCCAGAAAATAATACAACACAGAGTATAGGTGATCAATTTATTCAAAAAAAAGAGTATTGTGTTATGAAAGTTCCTTCGGCAGTAGTTAAAGGAGATTTCAATTATTTGTTAAATCCATATCATCCCGATTTTAAAAGAATAAAGATTACGCATCATGAAAATTTCCCTTTTGATAAAAGAATTCTAAATAAAAAATAAGTTGGATCCAAATACTATTACAGACATTTTTTTTGACCTCGATCACACGCTTTGGGATTTTGACAAAAATTCTCATTTGGCATTTGACAAAATATTTAAACAAAGTCACCCAACCATTGACATCAATCAATTCATTTCGGTTTACGCACCCATTAATCAAGCTTGTTGGAAGTTATATCAAGTAGATAAAATTACTCACGAAGAGTTGCGGTATCGACGCTTGAAGCAATCATTTGATGCACTGAATTACCCAATTTCTGATGATGAAATTGACAGAATAGCAATAGATTATATTACTTTTTTACCCGATAATAATCAACTATTTGATGGCGCAATCGAAGTATTAGATTATTTGTATTCCAAGTATTCCTTACATATTATTACTAATGGTTTTGCCGAAGTTCAAAAGCGCAAAATGGAGTGTTCAGGATTAGATAGCTATTTTAAAACCGTTACTAATTCTGAAATGGCAGGTGTCAAAAAGCCGCACAAAAACATTTTTGAATTTGCGCTATCTTTAGCTAATGTCAAAAAAGAAAACGCCATCATGATTGGCGATTGCATAGATGCCGATGTAAGAGGTGCAATGCAGTTTGGTATGAAAGCAATTTTATTTGATGAAAAAGGAATTCACGATATTGATGAGGAAATTTTGGTTATTAAACATTTAATAGAATTAAAAAAAATAATATGAAAGCAAACAGCTATGTTTTGTTATTGATTGTGTTGGTAACTACAGCTTCGTTCTCTCAAAGTATCAATGATTACAAATATGTGATTGTACCCGCTAAGTTTGATTTTTTGAAAGAAAAAGACCAATTTAGATTGAGTACCAATACTAAATTGATGCTTCAAAAATATGGCTTTACATCCTATTTGAGTACAGATGATATTCCGGTGGAAATTAGGAATAATTCATGTTCATATGCAACAGCTTTTATCGAGGAAAACAACAATATGTTTGTAACTAAAATAAAAATTGTACTTAAAGATTGTCAACAAAGAATTCTGTTCGAAACTGAATTTGGAACAAGTCGTATAAAAAAACTAGCTCCAGCGTATACCGAAGCTTTGAGAATGGCTTCAAAATCTTTTGATTCCTTACACTATAAATACAACGGTTCAAGTAATACTACTGTGGTTGCCGACATTCCTGTTAGTAAACAAGCACCAAAAAATGCTACATCAACAACCGCTACTTTAATCAGTGATACAGAAACGTTCTATTTTGCGCAACCTACTGCTACTGGTTTCCAAGTAATCGATAATGAACCGAAGGTGATTATGAAACTGTACAACACCTCGCAAAAAAATGTTTTCCAAGCTGTGAAAGGCACTATAAATGGAACCGTACTTGCTAAAGATGGGCAATGGTTTTTTGAATATTATGAAAACGATACATTAGTTTCAGAAAGAATTAATCTGAAGTTTTAGTTTTCAGTCGCAGTCGCAGTATGCAGTCTAAGTATTCAATTAAATTACCTAGTATGGATTTTAGAGAATTAATAGCTTACAAAAAGGCATTTAAACTTGCCATGGAAATTTATCACATATCAAAAACATTTCCACCAGAAGAAAAATATTCGTTGACAGATCAAATTAGGCGTTCATCAAGAAGTGTTTGTGCCAATATTGCAGAGTCATACAGAAAAAGAAGATATATAAATCATTTTATAAGTAAGTTGACAGATAGTGATGCTGAAAATTCAGAGACACATGTTTGGTTGGATTTTGCTTTTAATTGCAATTATATCAATATCGAAACTTATGATACCCTGACTTCACAAAACATTGAAATAGGCAAACTAATCAATTATATGATTAATAACCCAAATAAATTTGGTGTAAGTTCATAAATTCATACTGATACTATCATTTTAACTGTGCACTGTGACTGAAAACTGCGACTGAAAACTGTGAATGAAAACTGCGACTGAAAACTGTGACTGAAAACTGCGACTGAAAACTGTGACTGAAAACTGTGACTGAAAACTGTGACTGAAAACTGTGACTGAAAACTGCGACCGAAAACTACAAACTGACCACTAATAGCCATACTTATCCTTCCATCTGTTTTTCAAAAAAGTTCGCATTTCGTTTTCGCGAGCATTATTTCCTGGTTTGTAAAATGCGGTATTTTTTAATTCGTCAGGTAAATACTCTTGCTCCGAAAAATTATTAGCGTAGTTATGCGAATATTGATACTCTTCGCCATAACCTAGTTCTTTCATCAACTTCGTTGGCGCATTGCGCAAATGAATAGGCACTGATAAATCGCCTGTTTGTTTTACTACTTGTTGTGCTTCACCAATTGCCATGTAACTCGCATTACTTTTGGGTGATGTGGCCAAATAAATCGCACATTGGCTCAAAAGAATTCTACTTTCAGGATAACCAATGGTAGCAACCGCCTGAAAAGTAGTATTAGCCATGATAAAAGCCGTTGGATTGGCGTTGCCAATATCTTCACTTGATAAAATCAACATACGTCGGGCAATGAATTTCACATCTTCGCCACCTTCAATCATCCGTGCCAGCCAATAAACAGCGCCATTTGGATCACTACCACGTATCGATTTTATAAAAGCAGATACAATATCATAATGTTGTTCGCCTGTTTTATCATAAAGTACCGTGTTTTGTTGTACCAATGCTAAAACTTTTTCATTGGTAATTATAATTTGACCGTCAGCACTCGCGTTCACAACGAGTTCAAAAATATTTAATAATTTGCGTCCATCGCCACCCGAAAGTCGCAGCAACGCTTCGGTTTCTTTTAGTTTAATTTTTTTACTGGAAATAATTGCATCTTCTTTCATCGCTCGTTGCAACAAAGCCAACAAATCTTCCTTCGAAAACGGATTGAGAATATACACCTGACAACGTGACAACAAAGCGGGAATAACCTCAAAACTTGGATTTTCGGTCGTGGCACCAATCAGTGTAACCCAACCTTTTTCTACCGCCGCCAAAAGCGAGTCTTGCTGCGATTTGCTAAACCGATGAATCTCATCAATAAATAAAATTGGGTTTTTTGCCGTGAATAAACCACCACTCAATTTAGCTTTTTCAATCACATCCCTAATGTCCTTGACACCACTATTAATGGCGCTCAGTTCATAAAAAGGACGATTACTTTGCTTAGCAATAATTTGGGCCAAAGTAGTTTTTCCCGTGCCCGGCGAACCCCAAAAAATCATAGACGGAATTACACCACGCCCAATTTGTTGTGTCAACGAGCCATTTTTGCCTACTAAATGCAGCTGGCTAATATAATCCTCTAATCGCGTCGGTCTGATGCGTTCAGCTAGTGGTGCTTCCATCGCGTAAAAATACATTTTTTTATTTTTTATAGTAGCGAATCTTCTGGGATTTATCACCCTATCATTTTCCCGCTATCCGCTTCAATCTCTTCGAGGATTTTCGCTATTATCGGGGCTAATAGACCATCTCTCGGCACTTTTATCAACGCGCTACTTTTCCTCGAAACAACCATTCGCTACCTATTAAAACTTTCGCAAACCTCCGCAACCTCCAAACACAACTGCAAGAGCCTTTCGTACGACTCCGCAACCTCCAAACAGATCTGCAAGAGCCTTTCGTACGACTCCGCAACCTCCAAACAGATCTGCAAGAGCCTTTCGTACGACTCCGCAACCTCCAAACACAACTGCAAGAGCCTTTCGTACGACTCCGCAACCTCCCTGCAAATTGCAAGAGCCTTTCGTACGACTCCGCAACCTCCAAACAGAACTGCAAGAGCCTTTCGTACGACTCCGCAACCTCTAAACACAACTGCAAGAGCCTTTCGTACGACTCCGCAACCTCCCTGCAAATTGCAAGAGCCTTTCGTACGACTCCGCAACCTCCAAACAGAACTGCAAGAGCCTTTCGTACGACTCCGCAACCTCCAAACAGAACCGCAAGAGCCTTTTGTAAAAAAGAAATAGTTAACTGCCAAAATAGCACTACTTTTATTTTGGCTAAATTTTTGACAACAAGGTAGCATCACACACAAAATTATGAACGATTACCACCATTTTAAGTTTACACCGTCGGTTTGGATTGTGCCATTGTTGCTGCTAATTGTGATTTGGGCTGTTTTCTTTTTTGAAAAAATAGTCAAAATTGATTTGACCTCTCATGGTATTTTGCCCAGAAATTTATCGGGTTTACAAGGTGTTTTATTTAGTCCTTTTTTACATGGTGATTTGAATCATATTGCTAACAATTCTTTTCCACTTTTTATACTCAGTATGGCGCTCATTTATTTTTATCGTGACATTTCGCTCAAGGTTTTGTGTTATGGCGTTTTAGTTTCAGGAATAATGACATGGGTAATTGGAAGAGATTCTTTTCATATTGGCGCTAGTAGTTTGATATATGTTTTGGTTTCTTTTATTTTTTTTAAAGGAATGATGACACAATATTACCGTTTGATGGCTTTATCTTTTACAGTGGTGATGATTTATGGCGGAATGATTTGGTATGTTTTTCCCGACGTAGATAAGCAAATTTCGTGGGAAGGACACTTGTCCGGATTGTTAACAGGCTTTGCTTTCGCGGGCTATTTTAAAACTCCCGATTATATTTCTTCTACACAATATCCATGGGAAAAACCCGATTTTAATCCAGCCGAAGATGCTTTTATGAAACGATTTGATGAGAATGGAAACTTTGTAAATCCACCGAAAGTTGTTGCTATCGAAAATGTTTTGGAAGAACCAGTTCCACCACAGGTGAATTATGTCTATGTTTATAAGGAAACGCCAAGCGATGGTAGAGAAGAAAAGGAATAGTCTTTTAGCCCCGATAGCAGCGAAAATCCTCGAAGAGATTGTAGCGGATAGCGGGAAAATGGTTAATAAATAAATCACAAAGGTGTTGCTCACAAGTAATGCGCTACTGTGAACTTGCAACTTTTAACTCCGTTGACGAACGGTTTCATAAAGAAATGCGCCACAAGCTACAGAAACATTCAGCGAACCGATGGTGCCAAATAGGGGTAATTTTGCCTTTTCATCCACGATTTTCAATACCGAAGGATTGATTCCTCGGTCTTCGCTGCCCATGATGATGGCAACTGGTTCATTGAGTGAAATATCATAGATGTTTTGGTCTGTTTTTTCGGTGGCAGCTATGGTTTTTATACCGCTTCCTTGCAGATAGAAAATGGCATCTTTGATGTGGTCAACTTTACAAATTGGCACGTTAAAAACGGCACCTGCTGAGGTTTTTACGGTATCGCCATTCACTGGTGCGGCACCTGTTTTTTGAACTATAATTCCGTCAACGCCGGTACACTCAGCAGTTCTGATGATGGCGCCAAAATTTCGAGCATCGCTCAATTGGTCGAGAATTAAGAATAACGGTATTTTGCCACTTTCTATAATGTTGTCGACCATCGTTTCGAGTTTTACAAACGATATGGGAGCAATGGTTGCCACTGCGCCTTGATGATTATTTGGGGTTAATCTATTTAGTTTTTCAACCGGAACGTAGGAGAAATTGATGCTGTTTTTTTTCATCACTTTCATTAATTCCTGCATTAATTCGCTTTGTGTATCGCTTTGAATAAAAACTTTGTCAATTTCTTTTTTAGCATTTATAGCTTCAATTATTGCTCTTATTCCGAATATTTGGTTTTCTTTTTCCATGGCGCAAAGGTATAGCTTTTGTGGTGAGATTAAAAATTAGCTTTGAAACTAATATGGATAATGGAGTTGGTTAATGTTATGGTTTGATTGCCTGTGCTGCCGTTGGCATAAACAATATTGAAAAGTCCGTTTTTAGTTAATAAACCAAACCCAAAACCTAATCCGAGGAGATTTTCTTGAGTGTTTGCGGTTTTGTCTTGTGCAAATCCATAGTCAATTATAGAGTGAACATAAATACTAGGTGCCAATACATACCTATATTCGGTTAAAATTGATCCAAAAACATTTCCTTGTAAACTGTTTTCGTTAAAGCCACGAATAGAATTGATACCACCAAATCGGTATAATTCGCTTACTATATAGTTATCACTTTGTAAATAATAGTTTTGCGACCTTATATTAATTATGTTTTTTTCATTTAAATAAAAATTATGCTTCAGAAACAAACTAGTAAACAGTTGACTGTCTGAAATAAGTTTAGAGTCTCTCGTTCCAGTTCCAACTTTGAAAAGGAATGATGTTTTTTCGGGAAAGAGAAAATCATCATTTTTGAAGTCCAAAAACTCAAATGTGCTAGTGATGAATGAGTTGTTAAAGTCGCTTAAAGTTGCAGTATTGCTATTTTGTATATCGCTAGATTCAGTAGCTTGATAACCTAGATAAAATCGGGTATTATAATTAAAAAAATAACCTAAATCAATGGCAGTTCTTGTGTTTTGAAATGTGCTGTCTTGTTGAAAAATATTAAGTTCGGCCTTCAACCCTACTGGACTTTTAAATATATAAGGAAGTTCTAAGCCAAAATTAAAAGTTCTTTGGTCTTGTCCATCGCTTCTCCAATACAAAGTAAATTTTTCGCCAGAATTCAAAATGTTATTCAGAACCAAATCCAAATACCCGCTAAAAACTATATTTCTATTTTCATCGTTATTAAAACCTATGTAACCATCGAAAGTATTCGACTTTACCTTATCAAGGTAAATGTATACTTTTGTTGAGTCTTTAGTAAATAAAATTTCGGGATATTTACCTTGTTTGACAAACCTAAATTTATTAATATCGGTAAATAGATTATCTAAGTTTTTCTGATTAAAAGTTCTATTTCTGTATAAACGTATTAGATTTTTTTTGTGTCCTAGTGGGAATTTCTCATAACCATTTATTACAATATCGTTGAGCTGTCTCTTTATTTCTTTTATAATTAGAAGATTTGCAGTTAGGTGATTATCTTTTCTTTCAAGCTTGTCGAGTTTAACTTTTGCCATAGAAAAGCCAGCGCTTTCTAATTTTTTTAAAATTGTGTTTAAGAAATTGTCCGAGTCTTCATAAGGAAGATATAAAGTATCGTTTTTTAGGGTGTAAATGTTTGTTAGACTCTCTTGATTTTTTTTTTCTACATATATATGTATAAAATCCACTTTTTTTCCTATTATATATTTAAAACTAAAAGTAGTGTCATTTTGTTGGAATTTCTCAGTAATTTGAGCTTCTATATATCCTTTCTTGTTTAGCTTTTCAAGCAACATATTGTTTTCTTCAACAATCGATTTTGTATTTATATGCTTTTTGGTATAGCTTATGCTGTCGATGATTTTTGTTTCCTTTTCATTTGATCCAATTATTTTTAGATAGAACGCTTGTGAAAAAGCATTGCAGTTACAAACAAGTAGGAATAGATAGAGAAGAAACTTTTTCAAGGGAAATTAAAATTTGCATAAAAATAACGCAAAAAAAATGTTTTTAGTATTATTCTACGAACTAAAACAAACAGTTTCCAACAACTATTTGCGTTGTTTTATTTTCAAAAAGTAGGCGTTAATTGCAGTCCTGTATTTCTTTAATAAACAAATATTTAGTTCTTAAAAAAATAATTACTAATGATTTGTTTCATTAAAAAATATTACTACATTTGCAACCCCTTAAAAAGCGGGAATTAACAAAATAAAGAAAAATTAGTATTTAATTATGCCAACAATTCAACAATTAGTAAGAACAGGAAGAACTCAAGTCACTAAGAAGAGTAAATCGGTTGCTTTAGATTCTTGTCCTCAAAGAAGAGGTGTTTGTACGCGTGTTTACACTACTACTCCAAAAAAACCAAACTCTGCCATGCGTAAAGTTGCGCGTGTACGTTTGACTAATGGAAACGAAGTGAATGCATACATCCCTGGAGAAGGACACAATCTACAAGAGCACTCGATAGTATTAGTGAGAGGCGGAAGGGTGAAAGATTTACCAGGAGTTAGATACCACATTGTGCGTGGCGCGCTTGATACCTCAGGTGTAGCAGGAAGAACACAAAGAAGATCTAAATACGGTGCTAAACGCCCAAAAGAAGCTAAAAAGTAATTTTAAACTTTTAAAGAAAAGACATGAGAAAAAGAGCGGCAAAGAAAAGACCACTTTTACCAGATCCTAAATTTAACGATCAGTTAGTAACACGTTTCGTGAACAACTTGATGTGGGATGGTAAGAAATCAACAGCTTTCAAAGTATTCTATGATGCCATGGAAATCGTAGAAGCAAAAAAGAATAATGACGAGAAACCATCATTAGAAGTATGGAAAGATGCTTTAACAAACGTTATGCCTCACGTAGAAGTGCGTAGTCGTAGAGTTGGTGGAGCTACATTTCAAATTCCAATGCAAATTAGACCAGACAGAAAAATTTCTATGGCTATGAAGTGGATGATACTTTATGCAAGAAGAAGAAATGAAAAATCAATGGCTGGTAAATTAGCTTCTGAAATCTTAGCTGCGGCTAAAGAAGAAGGAGCAGCAGTTAAGAAAAGAATGGATACTCACAAAATGGCAGAAGCTAACAAAGCATTCTCTCACTTTAGATTTTAATTCATAAGAAATGGCTAGAGATTTAAAATTTACAAGAAATATCGGAATTGCGGCTCATATTGATGCTGGTAAAACAACAACAACTGAGCGTATATTATTTTACACAGGAAAGTCACATAAAATTGGTGAAGTACACGATGGTGCTGCAACAATGGACTGGATGGCACAAGAGCAAGAAAGAGGTATTACTATTACTTCTGCAGCTACAACTTGTGAATGGAGCTTTCCAACAGAACAAGGTAAACCGTTACCTACTTCTCAAGATTATCACTTTAATATTATTGATACCCCAGGACACGTTGACTTTACTGTAGAGGTAAATCGTTCTTTACGTGTATTGGATGGATTAGTATTCTTATTTAGTGCTGTTGATGGTGTTGAGCCACAATCGGAAACTAACTGGAGACTTGCTGATCAGTATAGAGTTCCACGTATGGGATTCGTGAACAAAATGGACCGTCAAGGTTCTAACTTCTTAGCTGTTTGTCAACAAGTGAGAGACATGTTAAAGTCAAATGCTGTTGCAATTACTTTGCCAATTGGTGAAGAAAATGACTTCAAAGGAGTAGTAGATTTAGTGAAAAACCAAGCTATCGTTTGGCATGATGCAACGCAAGGGGCAACTTTTGATATTGTTGATATTCCTGCTGATATGGTTGCTGAAGTTAAAGAATACAGAGATATCCTTATTGAAGCAGTGGCTGATTATGATGAAAATCTTCTTGATAAATATATGGAAGATCCAGATTCTATCACAGAAGACGAAATCAACACAGCATTAAGAGCAGCAACAATTGATATGGCTATCATTCCTATGATTGCAGGTTCTTCCTTTAAAAACAAAGGAGTTCAATTTATGTTAGATGCGGTATGTAAATATTTACCATCTCCTTTAGATAAAGAAGGTATTGAAGGAATTCACCCTGATGATGCTGAATTATTAGAAGAAGACCAAAAGAAAATATTACGTCGTCCTGATGTAAAAGAGCCGTTCGCAGCTTTGGCATTTAAAATTGCTACTGACCCATATGTTGGTCGTTTGGCTTTCTTCCGTGCTTATTCAGGTCGTTTAGATGCTGGTTCATACATCTTGAACACTCGTTCTGGAAACAAAGAAAGAATTTCTCGTATCTACCAAATGCATGCAAACAAACAAAACCCAATCGATTATATCGAAGCAGGTGATATTGGGGCGGCAGTTGGATTTAAAGATATTAAGACTGGAGATACAATGTGTGATGAAAAGCACCCAATTATTCTTGAGTCGATGAAATTCCCTGCGCCAGTAATTGGTATCGCTATCGAGCCAAAAACAAAAGCAGATGTTGATAAAATGGGTATGGCTTTAGCTAAATTAGCGGAAGAAGATCCAACGTTTACTGTAAGAACAGATGAGGCTTCAGGTCAAACGATTATTTCAGGAATGGGTGAGTTACACTTAGACATCCTTGTAGATCGTATGAAACGTGAATTCAAAGTTGAGGTTAATCAAGGTGAACCACAAGTTGAATACAAAGAAGCTTTCACAAAATCGGCTCAACACAGAGAAACTTACAAAAAACAATCTGGTGGTCGTGGTAAATTCGGTGATATCGTATTTAGATTGGAACCAGCTGACGAAGTTGATGGGAAAGTGCCTGTTGGGTTACAATTCGTTAACGAAGTAAAAGGTGGTAACGTTCCTAAAGAATATATTCCATCTGTAGAAAAAGGTTTCAGAGAAGCTATGAAAACTGGTCCATTAGCTGGATACCAGGTTGATAGTTTAAAAGTTACTTTATTAGACGGATCTTTCCATCCTGTAGATTCTGATGCACTTTCTTTTGAGTTAGCTGCTAGAATGGGATATAGAGAAGTTGCAAAAGCAGCCGGAGCAGTTATCCTTGAACCTATCATGAAAATGGAAGTTATTACACCAGAAGAAAACATGGGAGATATTGTTGGTGATATTAACCGTCGTAGAGGTCAGGTTAATGACATGGGTGACAGAAATGGAGCAAAAACTATTAAAGCAAATGTACCACTTTCTGAAATGTTTGGATATGTTACTACTTTGAGAACATTGTCTTCAGGTAGAGCAACTTCAACAATGGAATTTTCACATTACGAACAAACTCCTTCTAATATTTCAGAAGAAGTGATCAAAAAAGCAAAAGGTAACGCTTAATTCTTATCAAGATGAGTCAAAAAATTAGAATAAAATTAAAGTCTTACGATCATATGTTGGTTGATAAATCAGCAGAGAAAATCGTAAAAACTGTGAAAAGCACAGGTGCTGTTGTAACAGGTCCTATTCCGTTACCTACACACAAAAAAATATTTACTGTATTACGTTCTCCACACGTTAATAAAAAAGCGAGAGAACAGTTTGAAGTAAGTTCTTATAAAAGATTATTAGATATTTACTCTTCATCTTCAAAAACTATTGATGCTCTTATGAAATTAGAGTTGCCAAGCGGTGTTGAAGTAGAAATTAAAGTATAAGTACTCTTTAAAAGTTAAAGTTTTAAGTATTAGAGTGTTGAAAAATAGTCTAATACTTAATTCTTTATAATTGAATAACAAAAATTTATTAATTAATAATTAGTTTACTATGTCTGGGTTAATTGGAAGAAAAATCGGCATGACTAGCATTTTCGATGAAAACGGGAAAAACATTCCTTGTACAGTAATCGAAGCTGGACCTTGTGTCGTTACCCAAGTCAGAACCAAAGAGGTTGACGGGTATGAAGCTCTTCAACTTGGTTTCGATGACAAAACAGAAAAACACGCTACTAAAGCTGATTTAGGTCACTTTAAAAAAGCGGGAACTTCTGCAAAAAAGAAAGTCGTTGAATTCCAAGGGTTTGAAGAAAATTACAAATTAGGTGATAACATCACCGTGGAAGTATTCAGCGAAGGAGAATTTGTTGATGTACAAGGTGTATCAAAAGGTAAAGGTTTTCAAGGTGTTGTAAAACGTCACGGTTTTGGTGGGGTTGGACAAGCAACACATGGTCAACACAACCGTTTGAGAGCGCCAGGTTCTGTAGGAGCATCCTCTTATCCATCTCGTGTATTTAAAGGTATGCGAATGGCAGGAAGAATGGGTGGAGAAAATGTGAAAGTACAAAATCTTAGAGTTTTGAAAGTAGTTTCTGAAAAGAATTTACTTCTTGTTAAAGGAGCTGTTCCTGGATGCAAAAACTCTTATGTAATCATTCAGAAGTAATGGAAGCAAAAGTTTTAGATATCAACGGAAAAGATACTGGAAGAAAAGTTCAACTTTCTGATTCAGTATTCGGCATTGAGCCAAATAATCATGCAGTATATCTTGATGTTAAACAATATTTAGCAAATCAAAGACAAGGAACCCACAAAGCAAAAGAAAGAGCTGAAGTAGCGGGAAGTACTCGTAAGATTAAAAAACAAAAAGGTACAGGTACTGCTCGTGCAGGATCTAAGAAAAGTCCATTGTTCAAAGGCGGAGGAACTGTTTTTGGTCCGAGACCAAGAAGCTATTCTTTCAAATTGAACAAAAACTTAAAAAGATTAGCAAGAAAATCTGCTTTCTCAATTAAAGCAAAAGAGTCAAATTTAGTAGTGGTAGAAGATTTCAATTTTGAAGCCCCAAACACTAAAAATTTCATCAATGTTTTGAAAGCTTTAGGATTAGAAAACAAAAAATCTTTATTTGTGTTGGGTGAATCAAATAAAAATGTATATTTGTCGTCACGCAATTTGAAAGCCTCTAGCGTTGTAACAAGCTCAGAATTAAGTACTTATGCAATTTTAAATGCAAATAATTTAGTTTTATCTGAGGGTTCTTTAGAGGGAATTGTTGAAAATTTAAGCAAATAACAGATCATGAGTATCATAATTAAACCTATCATAACAGAAAAAATCACCAAAGAAGGTGAGATTTTCAATCGTTTTGGTTTTGTTGTTGACAAAAAAGCAAACAAAGTTCAAATTAAAAAAGCTGTAGAAGCTGCTTATGGAATTTCTGTTGTTGATGTAAACACAATGAACTATAGAGCTGATAGAACTACAAAATATACAAAAAGTGGTTTAATCAATGGAAAAACTAATAGCTATAAAAAAGCTATCGTTCAAGTAAAAGAAGGAGAAACAATAGATTTTTATAATAATATCTAATAGAAAATGTCAGTTAGAAAATTAAAACCTATTACCCCTGGTCAGCGTTTTAGAGTTGTGAATGGTTTTGACGCCATCACTACTGATAAGCCGGAGCGTTCATTAATCGCACCGATAAAAAACTCAGGTGGTAGAAATAGTCAAGGAAAAATGACCATGCGTTATACAGGCGGTGGTCACAAACAAAGGTATCGTATCATTGATTTTAAAAGAACGAAAGTTGGAATTCCGGCTACTGTTAAATCGATAGAATATGATCCAAACAGAACTGCTTTTATCGCATTATTGTGGTATGCTGATGGAGAGAAAACATATATTATTGCTCAAAACGGTTTACAAGTAGGACAAACAGTTTTATCAGGTGAGTCTGCTTCGCCTGAAATTGGAAATACTTTACCATTAAGTAAAATTCCATTGGGAACAGTTATTTCTTGTATTGAATTGCGTCCAGGTCAGGGAGCTACAATAGCTCGTTCCGCTGGAACATTTGCTCAATTAATGGCAAGAGATGGAAAATATGCTACGATTAAAATGCCTTCAGGTGAAACAAGGTTAATCTTGTTGACTTGTTCTGCAACTATCGGAGCAGTATCAAACTCTGACCACCAATTAATTGTATCTGGTAAAGCAGGTAGAACTAGATGGTTGGGTAGAAGACCAAGAACAAGACCGGTAGCAATGAACCCTGTCGATCACCCAATGGGTGGTGGTGAAGGACGTTCATCTGGAGGTCATCCACGTTCTAGAAAAGGTCTTCCTGCTAAAGGTTATAGAACTCGTTCTAAAGTTAACCCGAGTAATAAGTATATTGTTGAACGCAGAAAGAAATAATTAGATAGACATGGCACGTTCATTAAAAAAAGGACCTTTTGTACACTACAAATTAGATAAAAAAGTTCAAGAAAATATTGCTGGAGGAAACAAAGGAGTTGTTAAGACATGGTCTAGAGCTTCAATGATTACACCAGATTTCGTAGGACAAACTATCGCAGTACACAATGGTCGTCAATTTGTTCCAGTTTATGTAACTGAGAACATGGTAGGACACAAATTAGGAGAGTTTTCACCAACAAGATCTTTTAGAGGTCACGCTGGAGCAAAAAATAAAGGTAAAAAATAAGAAGCAATGGGAGTTCGTAAAAGAGAAACAGCAGACGCAAGAAAAGAGGCTAATAAGTCTATAGCTTTTGCTAAATTAAATAACTGCCCTACTTCACCTAGAAAAATGCGCTTAGTAGCAGACTTGGTAAGAGGTCAGAAAGTGGAAAGAGCGTTGAATATTTTAAGATTCAGCACTAAAGAAGCTTCAAGAAAATTAGAGAAATTAGTATTATCTGCAATCAATAATTGGGAGCAGAAAAATGTAGATGGAAATGTTTCTGAAGCAGGCTTATTTATAAAAGAAATCCGTGTTGACGGTGGAATGATGTTAAAAAGACTTCGTCCAGCACCACAAGGAAGAGCACACAGAATTAGAAAGCGTTCAAACCACGTGACAATCGTGTTAGGAGCTAATGATAACACACAAGCAAATTAATAATTAAGATGGGACAAAAGACAAATCCAATAGGAAACAGACTTGGTATCATCAGAGGATGGGATTCAAACTGGTATGGTGGAAATGATTACGGTGACAAAATCGCTGAGGATTATAAAATCAGAAAGTATATTCATGCTCGTTTATCAAAAGCTAGTGTATCAAAAGTAATCATCGAGAGAACTTTGAAACTTGTAACCGTTACTATCACTACTGCAAGACCAGGTATTATTATCGGGAAAGGCGGGCAAGAGGTAGACAAGTTGAAAGAAGAACTTAAGAAAGTTACTGACAAAGAGGTTCAAATTAACATTTTTGAAATCAAAAGACCTGAACTTGATGCTTATTTAGTTGCAACAAGTATCTGTCGTCAAATCGAAAGCAGAATTTCTTACAGACGTGCAATCAAAATGGCTATTGCTGCTTCTATGCGTATGAACGCTGAAGGTATAAAAGTTTTGATTTCTGGTCGTTTGAATGGTGCAGAGATGGCACGTTCAGAAGGTTTCAAAGAAGGAAGAATTCCTCTATCAACTTTCAGAGCCGATATTGATTATGCTTTGGCTGAAGCGCATACTACTTATGGTAGAATGGGTATCAAAGTATGGATCATGAAAGGTGAGGTATATGGAAAAAGAGATCTTTCTCCACTTGTAGGTATGGATAAAAAACAATCTGGTACTGGTGGTGGAAAAGGTGGAGACGCTCCAAGAGGAGACAGAAAACCTTTTAATAAAGGTGGTAAACCAGATGCTCGTAAAAGAAAGTAAATTTTTAAATTAAAGAAAAATGTTACAGCCTAAAAGAACAAAGTATCGTAAGGTACAAAAGGGTAGAATGAAAGGAAATGCTCAAAGAGGGCATGAACTTTCAAGCGGAATGTTCGGGATTAAATCAGTTCATGAAGATGGAATGTTTCTTACTTCTCGTCAAATTGAAGCTGCGCGTATTGCTGCCACTCGATATATGAAAAGAGAAGGCCAATTATGGATTAATATATTTCCAGATAAACCTATCACTAAGAAACCTCTTGAAGTACGTATGGGTAAAGGAAAAGGTGCGGTCGAGTACTGGGCTGCAATTGTTAAACCTGGAAGAATAATGTTTGAAGTTGGTGGAGTTCCTCTATCAGTTGCTAAAGAAGCTTTGCGTCTTGCAGCACAAAAACTTCCGGTAAAAACTAAGTTTGTAGTTGCTAGAGATTTCGAAGCATAATCTAAAATTAATTATGAAACAATCAGAAATTATAAATCTATCCGCAGCTGAGTTACAAGTTACACTTAAGCAATTAAGAAAAACGTATTCAGATTTAAGAAATGCTCACGCTATTTCTCCAATTGCGAATCCACTTCAAATTAGAAGTGCTAGAAGAGCCGTTGCTAGAGTAGCAACAGAGCTAACAAAAAGAGAGTTACAATAATTGTATGCTAGCTAAAATGGAAGATAAAAGAAATTTAAGAAAAGAAAGAATTGGTGTGGTTACGTCTAATAAAATGGATAAGTCTATTGTTGTAGCACAAGTAACTAGAGTAAAACACCCATTATATGGTAAGTTCGTGTTAAAAACTAAAAAGTTTCATGCACACGACGAAACAAACGATTGCAACATTGGCGATACAGTAAAGATCATGGAAACAAGACCTTTATCAAAAACTAAATGTTGGAGACTAGTTGAAATCATTGAAAGAGCTAAATAATTATGGTACAACAAGAATCAAGACTTAAAGTCGCAGATAACACAGGAGCAAAAGAAGTTTTGACTATCCGTGTATTAGGAGGAACGAAACGTCGTTATGCCTCTGTTGGAGATAAAATTGTAGTTTCAATTAAAGATGCAACACCTAACGGTAACGTTAAGAAGGGTGCGGTTTCAACTGCAGTTGTTGTACGTACCAAAAAAGAAGTGAGAAGAGCTGATGGTTCTTACATCCGTTTCGATGATAATGCATGTGTTCTTTTGAACGCTGCAGGAGAAATGAGAGGAACTCGTGTTTTTGGTCCGGTAGCAAGAGAACTTCGTGAAAAACAATTCATGAAAATTGTATCACTAGCACCAGAAGTGCTTTAATTCGTTAGTAAGATGGTAAAGCTAAAAATAAAGTCAGGAGACACAGTTAAAGTTATTGCTGGTGACCATAAAGGTTCTGAAGGTAAAGTTTTGCGTGTTGACCGTGAAAAAAACAAAGCTATCGTTGAAGGTGTCAACATGGTTTCGAAACATACAAAACCAAGTGCTAAAAACCCTCAAGGTGGCATTGTTAAGAAAGAAGCTCCTATTCATATTTCAAATCTTGCATTGATTGATCCTAAATCAAAATCTGCAACAAAAGTTGGAGTAAAGATAGATGGAGATAAGAAAGTGAGATTTTCAAAAAAATCTAATCAAGTAGTATAGTTATGGCATATATTCCTAGACTTAAACAAGAATATAAGGACAGAGTTATTGCTGCCCTTAAAGAAGAATTTGGTTACAAAAATGTGATGCAGGTTCCTAAATTGGAAAAAATCGTTTTGAGCCGTGGTGTTGGTGCTGCAGTTTCTGATAAAAAACTAGTGGACTACGCTGTTGATGAGCTAACAAAAATTACGGGTCAGAAAGCAGTTTCCACTATTTCTAAGAAGGATGTTGCCTCTTTTAAATTGAGAAAAGGCATGCCAATTGGCGCTAAAGTTACTCTGAGAGGTGAAAGAATGTATGAGTTTTTAGATAGACTTATTACATCGTCTTTGCCACGTGTCAGGGACTTCAATGGTATCAAGGCTACAGGTTTTGATGGTAGAGGTAACTACAACCTTGGCGTAACTGAGCAGATTATTTTCCCGGAGATTGATATTGATAAAGTGAATAAAATCGCAGGGATGGATATCACTTTTGTGACTACTGCTGGAACAGATAAAGAAGCGAAGTCATTATTGGCTGAATTAGGTTTACCTTTTAAAAAGAATTAAGTTATGGCTAAAGAATCAATGAAGGCCCGTGAGGTTAAAAGAGAGAAAACAGTTGCTAAATATGCTAGTAAAAGAAAAGCTTTATTAGAGTCGAAGGATTATGAAGGATTGCAAAAGCTTCCTAAAAATGCTTCCCCAGTTCGTATGCACAACCGTTGTAAGCTTACTGGAAGACCTAGAGGTTACATGCGTCAATTTGGTATTTCACGTGTAACGTTTCGCGAAATGGCAAATCAAGGATTAATTCCTGGCGTGAAAAAAGCTTCTTGGTAGTTTCAATATAAATTACTACTTTTGCAAACCGAAAAAAATAATTTTAATTGGTTAAAGGTTCGAATTGTGAGTACGTTTTGAAAACCATAACCGCAAATTTATACAAATGTATACAGATCCAATTGCAGATTATCTAACCAGAGTTAGAAATGCAGTGATGGCAAACCACAAAGTGGTTGAGATTCCTGCTTCTAATTTGAAAAAAGAAATCACAAAAATTTTATTCGATCAAGGATATATCTTAAGTTACAAGTTTGAAAATAGTACAGTTCAAGGTACTATCAAAATTGCTTTAAAGTATGATAAAGATACCAAGGAGTCAGTAATAAAAGATATTCAAAGAATTAGTAAACCAGGTTTACGTAAGTACGCTGGTTCTTCAAAAATACCGAGAATCCTAAACGGACTCGGAATTGCCATTGTTTCCACATCAAAAGGTTTGATGACTGGAAAACAAGCAAAGCATTTAAATGTTGGTGGAGAAGTAATATGTTACGTATACTAATTAATACAGTAAAACAATGTCAAGAATAGGTAAAAATCCAATTTCAATTCCTGCTGGTGTAACTGTAGAAGTTAGTGAAACAGTTATAACAGTAAAAGGAAAATTAGGTCAACTGACGCAAGATTACGCAGACGTAAAAGTGAATGTTGAAGAAGGTCAACTAATAGTAGAAAGGCCATCTGATAGTAAAGATCATAGAGCAAAACACGGGTTATATAGATCATTAATCAACAATATGATTATTGGTGTATCTGAAGGTTTTACTAAAGAATTAGAGTTAGTTGGAGTAGGTTATAGAGCTTCTAACCAAGGACAAAAATTGGACTTAGCTCTCGGTTTTTCTCATAATATTGTTTTGGAAGTTGCTCCAGAAGTAAAATTGGAAACAATCTCTGAGAAAGGAAAAAACCCAATTGTAAAATTAACATCTTTCGACAAGCAGCTTTTAGGGCAAATCTCTGCAAAAATTAGAGGTTTCCGTAAGCCTGAGCCTTACAAAGGTAAAGGAGTGAAGTTTGTTGGTGAAGTATTAAGAAGAAAAGCTGGTAAATCAGCGTAATATATAGCATTATGTCATTAACAAAAACTGAAAGAAGACAAAGAATTAGATTCAGAATTAGAAAGATTGTTAGCGGTACAGCAACCAATCCTAGGCTTTCTGTATTTAGAAGTAATAAGGAAATCTATGCACAGCTTATCGACGATGTGAATGGTGTTACTTTATTAGCCGCTTCTTCGAAAGATAAAGGAGCTGATATTAAAGGGACAAACATCGAAATCGCAACTGCGGTTGGTAAACTTGTTGCTGAGAAAGCATTGAAGGCTGGCTTTGAAACTGTAACTTTCGATAGAGGAGGTTATTTATATCACGGTCGTATTAAATCACTAGCGGAAGGCGCAAGAGCGGCTGGACTTAAATTCTAAGAAATTATGTATAACGGATACAAAAACGTAGAGTTAGTAAAACCTAGCGGTCTTGAGTTAAAAGATCGTTTGGTAAGTGTTAATCGTGTAACTAAAGTAACAAAAGGAGGTAGAGCATTTGGTTTTTCTGCTATTGTTGTTGTTGGTGATGAAAATGGTGTGGTTGGACACGGTTTAGGAAAATCGAAAGACGTTTCTGAGGCTATTGCAAAGGCAGTGGAAGATGCTAAGAAAAATTTGGTTAGAATTCCTTTAAGTGGACAATCTGTTCCACACGAACAAAAAGGTAAATTTGGTGGTGCAGCAGTATATTTGATGCCTGCATCGCATGGTACTGGAGTAATTGCTGGTGGTGCAGTTCGCGCTGTGCTTGAGTCTGTTGGTATTCACGATGTATTGTCAAAATCTCAAGGTTCGTCTAACCCTCATAATGTAGTGAAAGCAACTTTTGATGCATTGTTGCAGATGAGAAGTGCTGTCACTGTTGCAAAGCAAAGAGGCATTTCTTTAGAAAAAGTATTTAAAGGTTAATTCAAGGAAATTATGGCTAAATTATTAGTAAAACAAGTTAGAAGTAAAATCAACTGTCCTCTTACACAAAAAAGAGGTTTAGAAGCTTTAGGTCTACGTAAAATGGGACAAGTTGTTGAGCATGACTCAAATCCAGCTATCCTTGGAATGATAAATAAAGTTAAACACTTAGTTTCCGTTGAGGAAGTTAAATAACAATTATAGTTATGAATTTAAGTAACTTACAACCTGCTGAAGGTTCAACACACAACCAAAATAAAAGACTTGGTAGAGGTGAAGGTTCTGGTAAAGGTGGAACGGCGGCTAGAGGTCATAAAGGAGCGAAATCTAGGTCTGGTTATTCGAAGAAAATTGGTTTTGAAGGTGGGCAAATGCCTCTTCAAAGACGTGTACCTAAGTTTGGTTTTAAAAACATCAATCGTAAAGAATATCATGGTATAAATCTTAATTCGCTTCAGTTGCTAGTGGAAAACGGTGTTGTTTCTGATACTGTTGATTTCGCAGTTCTCGTCGAAAACCGATTAGCAACAAAAAATGAGCTTGTTAAAATTCTTGGTGGAGGTGAATTAAAATCAAAATTAAAAGTAACTGCACATAAATTTACTGCAACCGCTAAAGCTGCTATCGAAGCTGCTGGAGGCGAAGTAGTATTATTATAATCGATATATAATGAAGAATTTTTTAGAATCGTTAAAAAATGTCTGGAAGATTGAAGAGCTAAAAAACAGAATCTTGGTTACTCTTGGTTTGTTGCTAGTATATCGGTTTGGAGCTCATGTTACATTGCCTGGTATTGACGCCACTCAATTAGAAAGTTTAGCTGGTCAAACAGAGAAAGGGATTGGTTCAATCCTAGATATGTTTACTGGTGGTGCTTTCTCGAAAGCTTCTGTTCTTGCGCTGGGAATAATGCCTTACATTTCGGCGTCAATTGTTGTTCAGTTGATGGGTATCGCAATTCCTTATTTACAAAAGTTGCAGAAGGATGGTGAAAGCGGCAGAAAAAAATTAAACCAAATTACAAGATGGCTCACCATTGCTATTACTCTTGTTCAAGGTCCGGGTTACATTTATAACTTGTACTCTACATTACCAAGTAATGCCTTTTTATTAGGTTTTGACTCTTTCCAATTCTTATTTTCATCTGTGTTGATTTTAACTACAGGTACTGTTTTTGCGATGTGGTTAGGAGAAAAAATTACAGATAAGGGTATAGGTAACGGAATTTCACTTCTTATTATGGTTGGTATACTAGCAAGATTACCACAGGCATTAATTCAGGAATTCACTTCCAAAGTTACAAATAACAATGGTGGTCCAATGGTGCTCGTGTTTGAAATAATCGTTTGGTTACTTGTTATTATTGCTTGTGTTTTACTTGTAATGGCTGTTAGAAAAATACCTGTGCAATATGCTCGTCGTACAACCACTGGTGATTTTGAACAAGATATGATGGGTGGCAACAGACAATGGATACCATTGAAACTTAATTCGGCTGGTGTTATGCCAATTATTTTTGCGCAGGCGATAATGTTTATTCCAGCTGCTTTAGCAGGTCTATCAAATTCTGAGACTTCGCAATCTATTGCGGGCACCTTCAGTGATATGTTTGGTTTTTGGTACAATGTTGTGTTTGCTGCATTAATTTTGATTTTTACATTCTTCTATACAGCAATTACAGTTCCAACTAATAAAATGGCTGATGATTTAAAAAGAAGCGGAGGTTTTATTCCAGGTGTTAAGCCGGGAATTGATACCGCCGATTTTTTAGATAAAATCATGTCTCTGATAACATTCCCTGGCTCATTATTTCTTGCTTTAATCGCTGTGTTCCCAGCAATTGTTGTTAGTCTTGATGTTCAACAATCATGGGCGATGTTTTATGGTGGTACTTCCTTAATTATTATGGTTGGTGTTGCCATTGATACTATTCAACAAATAAATTCTTATTTGCTGAATAAACACTATGATGGATTGATGAAAACGGGTAAAAATAGAAAAGCAGTAGCTTAATTTTTATGGCAAAACAATCAGCAATAGAACAAGACGGATCAATAATCGAAGCACTATCAAATGCTATGTTTCGTGTTGAGTTAGAAAACGGACATATTGTAATTGCTCATATTTCTGGTAAAATGCGTATGCATTACATCAAATTGTTACCTGGTGACAAAGTGAAATTAGAAATGAGTCCTTACGACTTGTCAAAAGCAAGAATTACTTATAGATATTAAAGATATTCAAAATGAAAGTAAGAACATCAGTTAAAAAAAGAAGTGCCGAGTGCAAGATTGTACGAAGAAAAGGCAGATTATACGTAATCAATAAAAAGAATCCTAGATTTAAACAAAGACAAGGATAGTTATGGCAAGAATAGCAGGGGTAGATATCCCAAAAAACAAAAGAGGAGTTATCGCTTTAACCTACATTTTCGGAATAGGTAAAAGTAGAGCTATTGAGATTTTAGAAAAAGCTCAAGTTAGTCAAGATAAAAAAGTTCAAGATTGGAATGATGACGAGATCGGAGGAATTCGTGATGCGGTTTCTTATTTCAAAATTGAGGGAGAGCTTCGTTCAGAAGTATCATTACACATTAAGCGTTTAATGGATATTGGTTGTTATAGAGGTATCCGTCATAGATCAGGTCTTCCATTACGAGGACAAAGAACTAAGAACAACTCTAGAACAAGAAAAGGGAAAAGAAAAACTGTTGCTAACAAGAAAAAAGCAACTAAATAATAAGTAATATGGCTAAAGCGACTACAAAAAAACGTAAAGTTATCGTTGAATCAACGGGCGAAGCGCATATTAATGCAACTTTTAACAACATCATTATTTCGTTAACAAACAAAAAAGGTGAAGTTATTTCTTGGTCATCTGCAGGTAAAATGGGTTTCAGAGGTTCTAAAAAGAATACTCCATATGCAGCTCAAATGGCAGCAGAGGACTGTGGTAAAGTAGCATTAGAAGCTGGACTTAAGAAAGTAAAGGTGTATGTTAAAGGTCCAGGTAACGGAAGAGAATCTGCTATCAGGTCTATACATAATGCAGGAATTGAAGTAACGGAAATTGTTGATGTTACTCCAATGCCACACAATGGATGTCGTCCTCCAAAAAGACGAAGAGTTTAATTTATAGTATAATCAAGGTAGAAGTAAGATTATCGAAGGATTCTGACCTGAATTCATAATCTCTATCTTAAAACAATTTAAAATGGCAAGATATACTGGTCCTAGTACAAGAATTGCTCGTAAATTTGGCGAAGCAATTTTCGGAGAAGATAAATCCTTCGAAAAAAGAAATTACCCTCCAGGCCAACATGGTATGGCAAAAAAGAGAGGTAAAAAATCTGAATATGCTGTCCAATTAATGGAGAAGCAGAAAGCTAAATATTCTTATGGAATTTTAGAGAAACAATTTAGAAATCTTTTTGAAAAAGCAGCTGCTTCTAAAGGTGTAACGGGTGAAATCCTTTTACAATTATGTGAAGCAAGATTAGATAATGTGGTTTTCAGAATGGGAATTGCTCCATCGAGAAGAGCAGCTAGACAAATCGTTTCTCACAGACACATCACTGTGAATGGAGAATTGGTTAATATTCCATCTTACCACTTGAAACCAGGTGATAAAGTTGCTGTTCGTGAAAAATCTAAATCTGTTGAAGCTATCGAGCGTTCATTGGCAAATTCATCTCATGTTTATGAGTGGATTACTTGGAACAATGATACAAAAGAAGGAACTTTTGTTTCTGTTCCTCAAAGACTTCAAATTCCAGAAAATATTAAGGAGCAGTTAATCGTTGAATTATACAACAAATAATAATTGACATCAGTCTAAATTATGGCAATATTTAATTTTCAGAAGCCCGATAAAGTTATCATGATCGATTCAACCGATTTTGAAGGGAAATTTGAGTTCAGACCTTTAGAACCAGGATATGGATTGACAGTAGGTAATGCACTAAGGAGAGTTCTACTTTCTGCGTTAGAAGGTTATGCGATAACATCAGTTCGAATTGACGGTGTTGAACATGAGTTTTCCACTATACCTGGAGTTGTTGAAGACGTAACAGAGATTATTTTAAATCTTAAACAAGTGCGCTTTAAGCGTCAAATTGAAGATGTAGATAATGAAACTGTTTCTATTTCGCTTTCAGGTAAAAATCAGATTACAGCAGGCGATTTTCAAAAATTTATTTCAGGTTTTCAGGTTTTAAATCCTGATCTTGTTATCTGTAATTTGGATAATAAAGTTGGTCTGAATTTGGAATTGTCTATTGAGAAAGGTCGTGGATATGTTCCTGCGGAGGAAAACAAAAAGCAGAATGCTGCAATCGGAACTATTTTCACTGACTCAATCTTTACACCTGTAAAGAATGTGAAATACTCAATTGAAAACTTCCGTGTGGAGCAAAAGACAGATTACGAGAAACTTGTTTTTGAAATCAAAACAGATGGTTCGATTAATCCAAAGGATGCTTTAACAGAAGCTGCAAAAGTTCTAATTCACCACTTTATGTTGTTTTCAGATGAGAGAATAACTTTGGAAGCAGATGAAATAGCTCAAACTGAGTCTTATGATGAGGAGTCGTTGCATATGAGACAGTTGCTTAAAACTAAACTTGTTGATATGGATTTATCAGTAAGAGCTTTAAATTGTTTAAAAGCAGCAGAAGTTGATACCTTAGGAGATCTTGTATCCTTCAATAAAAATGACTTAATGAAGTTCCGTAATTTCGGTAAAAAATCGCTAACGGAGTTAGACGAATTAGTTGCCAACAAGAATTTAACATTTGGGATGGATTTAGGTAAATATAAATTAGATAAAGAATAATTAAGTCTTGTTCTTGAAACAAGATTAAATTTATAATAGCAATGAGACACGGAAAAAAAGTAAATCATTTAAGCAGACAGACTGGACATAGAAAATCTATGTTGGCTAATATGGCTTGTTCTTTAATTGAGCACAAACGTATTATTACTACTGTTGCTAAAGCTAAAGCGCTTAAACAATTTGTTGAGCCATTAGTGACAAAATCAAAAGAAGATACAACTCACAATCGTCGTGTGGTATTCGCTTATTTAAGAAATAAATATGGAGTAACTGAACTATTTAGAGAAGTTGCTTCTAAAGTTGGTGACCGTCCTGGAGGTTATACTCGTATAATTAAAATGGGTAATCGTCTTGGTGACAACGCTGATATGGCTATGATTGAGCTAGTTGATTTCAACGAGCTATATAATGGTGGTAAGAAAGAAGAGAAAAAAGGTAGAACGCGCCGTGCTAAGAAGTCATCTTCACCAGCTGCTTCTCCTGTTGTCGCTGGTGCTGTTGTAGAACAACCAGCTTTAGTAGCTGATGTTGTTGAAGCTTCAGTAGAAGAAGTTATTGAAACTCCAGTTGTTGATGTCGTTGAAGCACCAGTTGCAGAAGTTGAAGATGCTAGTACTAGCGAGCAAGAAGAACAAGCTTCTGCGCCAGAAGAGCCATCAGCAGATGAAGAGTCTAAAGAAGAGCAAGCATAATGATTGTTTCTATTTAAATATAAAGGATAAACGTTTTGTTTATCCTTTTTTTTTGTCCACAACTTTTTAAAACTTAAATTTGCTAAACACAACACATTACTATGAAATACACCACACGACCTCAAGCTGTTTTACTACTTAATGACGGAACCATTTTTTACGGAAAATCAATTGGTATTTCTGGAAAAACATTTGGAGAAGTTTGTTTCAATACTGGAATGACGGGTTATCAAGAAATTTTTACTGACCCATCTTATTTTGGTCAGATTATGGTGGCCACCAATCCTCATATTGGAAATTACGGCGTAAATGCGGAAGAAGTAGAAGCCGATAAAATTATGATTTCTGGCTTAGTTTGTAAAAATTTTAGCTTCAACCATTCGAGGCCAAATTCCGAAAGTAATCTTTATGATTACTTTGAAAGACAAAATTTGATTTGTATATCAGATGTTGATACACGTGCTTTGGTAAGTTATATTAGAGATAATGGTGCACAAAATGCTGTGATTTGCACTGATGGAACTTCAATAGATGAATTGAAAGCATTGTTGATTAAGGTTCCTGATATGAAAGGTTTGGAATTAGCATCCACTGTTTCGGTAACTGAACCTTATTTTTTTGGTGATGAAAATGCAACTTTTAAAATCGCTGCATTAGATCTTGGTATCAAAAGAAATATTTTGAGGAACCTAGCTAAAAGAGATTGTTATATAAAAGTTTTTCCTTACAATGCCTCTTTTGAGGAATTACAATCGTTTAAACCTGATGGTTATTTTTTATCAAATGGTCCTGGTGATCCAGAACCTTTGACAGGTGTAATTGATGTAGCAAATCAAATTATCAACTCTGATAAACCTGTTTTTGGAATTTGCCTCGGTCATCAAATTTTAGCTTTGGCTAATGGAGTTTCTACTTATAAAATGTTTAACGGTCATCGAGGAATTAATCATCCGGTGATGAATGTTTTAACGGGTAAAGGTGAAATTACTTCTCAGAATCATGGTTTTGCTGTGAATAGAGAGGAACTTGAAAACCATGCTGATTTAGAAATTACACATTATCATATTAATGATAACACAGTGGCAGGAATGCGAATGAAATCTAAAAATGTTTTTTCGGTACAATATCATCCTGAAGCTAGTCCTGGTCCTCACGATTCTTCTTACCTTTTTGATGATTTTGTTATCGCTATTAAAAAAGCCAAAAGTTTACAAGAGGTTTAAGGTTTTTATTTTAGCCCCGATTGAAGCTAGCTACCATGTAGCGCGAAAAGCGGGAATATGGATAGTAAATATAGAAGAACGATTTGCTCATAAATGTACATGCTTTGTCTAATATAGGGTAATACTAAAACGTTTGAGTTAATAACTATTAGTTAAAGTCTCCACGTGATTTATAAAGTTGAAATATATTTGTGATGGTTCTAAAAAAAAATAATAGTAAAATTTAATATTTAAAATATGAGTATAATTATTAAAGTTCATGCAAGACAAATTTTGGACTCTAGAGGAAATCCAACCATTGAAGTAGATGTTGTAACAGAAAACGGTGTTTTAGGAAGAGCAGCCGTTCCATCGGGAGCATCAACTGGTGAGCACGAAGCTGTTGAGCTACGCGATGGTGGTAAAGCATTTATGGGTAAAGGTGTATTGAAAGCAGTTGAAAATGTAAATACTAAAATTGCATCAGAGCTAATGGGAGTTTCGGTTTTTGAACAAAACCATATCGATAGTTTAATGATTGAATTGGATGCTACTCCAAATAAATCAGCGCTTGGTGCTAATGCGATTTTGGGTGTTTCTTTGGCAGTTGCTAAAGCAGCGGCTAATGAATTGGGCTTGCCTTTGTATCGCTATATTGGTGGTGTTTCTGCTAATACATTGCCTGTTCCGATGATGAATATTATTAATGGTGGTTCGCACTCTGACGCTCCGATAGCTTTTCAGGAGTTTATGATTATGCCGGTAAAAGCTACTTCATTTACTCATGCTATGCAAATGGGAACAGAGATTTTTCATAACCTGAAGAAAGTTTTACACAACAGGGGTTTATCTACAGCTGTTGGTGATGAAGGAGGTTTTGCTCCCAATCTTGCTGGTGGAACAGAAGATGCTTTGGATACAATCAAATTGGCTGTTGAAAATGCAGGGTATAAATTTGGAGATGAAATAATGATAGCTTTGGATTGTGCTGCTAGTGAGTTTTATGTTGATGGAAAGTATGATTATTCAAAATTTGAAGGTGCAACTGGAAAGATTAGAACTTCAAAAGAGCAAGCAGAATACTTGGTTTCTTTGGCAACAAATTATCCGATTATTTCTATTGAGGATGGAATGTATGAGGACGATTGGGAAGGATGGAAATATTTGACAGAATTAATTGGAAGTAAAACTCAACTAGTAGGTGATGACTTGTTTGTAACCAATGTGGATCGTCTGTCTCGTGGAATAAAAGAAGGCATTGGCAATTCTATTTTAGTAAAAGTGAACCAAATTGGTACTTTAACCGAAACCATAGCTGCGGTAAACATGGCACACAATGCAGGTTATACTTCAGTGATGTCACACCGTTCTGGAGAGACAGAAGATAATACTATTGCCGATTTAGCGGTTGCTTTGAACTGTGGTCAGATTAAAACAGGTTCTGCTTCACGCTCTGATAGAATGGCTAAATACAATCAGTTGTTGCGTATTGAAGAGGAACTAGGAAATGTTGCTTATTTTCCGGGCTTGAGAGCCTTTAAGCAGAAATAAGTATAGCTATTACTGATAATAAAATACCCAATAGGTTTGTACTTATTGGGTTTTTTTATGGATATATTTATTTTATACTAAGATTTCAATAATCTGATAGCATGGTTTCTTTTCCCATATGGTTCGACACTGAGACTGTATGCTGGAACACTTAGTCTGCATGCTCCAACACTTAGTCCGCATGCTCCAACACTCGGCTGGTATGCTCGAACACTCGGCTGGTATGCTCGAACACTCGGCTTGTATGCTTCAACACTCAGCTAGTATGCTTCAACACTCGGTTTGTATGCTTTAACACTTGGCTGGTATGCTTCAACACTCAGTCAGTATGCTCCAACACTCAGTCAGTATGCTCCAACACTCAGTCAGTATGCTCCAACACTCGGCTGGTATGCTTCAACACTCGGCTTGTATGCTTCAACACTACTGTTTTATTAAATTGAAAAAAAAAAAGAGTTTCGGAACTGAAACTCTTATTTATTGATGATTTTTTTGTTGTATTAATCTCTTGGTTTGGAGAATTCGATACCGCTTATTAGTCTGTACTCAGGAGAGGAAGCTCCGAAGACTGATTTCACATAGTTTTTTACTTCTAAAGCAAGGTCTACTAATCCTGTTTCGGGAGTATAGAGTTCTTTGTTTCTACTGATTAGTGCATTGCTGTATGGGTTTGCCGCATTTTTTACTTGTGTGTTTATGGTTGATAGCTCACTCAGGTAGTTTTGCATGTATTCTATTTTTAAATCGGCTTCGTTTGGATTATAGCTTTCTTCGGTTTGTACTAGGACTATTAGTTCATCGAAGTTGTCTACTAGTTTGTCAAAACTTTGTTGTGATACAGAGATTTGGTTTTCTTCTGAGTTATTTTTATTAGTTCCTGGCGCTCTTTTTCCGGACATTTTTCTTGCGATGGCTCTAGCATCTTTTACTACTGATGGAGGTGCTTTTTGTGCGATTAATGAATTAATTACTCTTGTAGTATATGGTTTTAAGGGTTTGAAAAGTAGTTGTCTTTTTCCTGTGATTGAATCAAAGGGTTCTTTAGTGATTTTTACTGTTTTGAGTTGTTGTTTTGCTTTTTCGTGTTTTACTATAAGATTTCCGATAGTTAAAGCGCTGTTTGATGGATTGTAATTACTTCCATACCCTGTGCAGGAGATAATAATTGTTTCGAAGTTTGCAACGTTTTTTGCGTGTCCTCTTTCTGATGTGGATGTGCTCATAATGTTAAGAATTAAATGTTATTTGTGAACTATTTCACAACTACTATTTTATCAAATATTTTGCCAAAAGATTGCGGTAAATTTTAAATTTTTGTTAAAAAAAGAATTATACATTTATAATTATTGAATAAAGAAATGGTTTTGCGCTATTTTATTGAGCAGTATCACAATAATGGCTATTGTTTTTTATTGGTATTGTTTATTAAATGTTTCAATGCTTGGTCATTACAAATTTTAAAGCAACAATTGTATTCTTGACGCTTTTTTATGTTAAATGTTAAAAGTTTACTAAAATTTAACATTCATTCTTGTATTTTGTATTCGTTTTTATTTTAGATTAGGAACAGAATTAAACGAGTTCTTTTTTTTAATGACCCTTCTTTTATTTTTTGACCTTTTTTAGCGTTCCTGACTTTATCATAAAATTTGATCTTCCTGCTCTCTAATTAATACATAAATAGCTGTTTAATAGCATTCTAAAAAAATGCTACAGCCATTATCATGTCATAAAACACCAGACCTGTTTTTTATTAAAAGTAAAATAGGGGGAAAACCGCAACTCGAATTGCGGGAATCCCCCTGTTTTGATATCCTTCAATTCTATACCATTGTATTTTTTATTGATTAATTATTTTCTACCGCTTATGAAAGGCACTTTCTTTTTTCCCAAACCCCTCTTAACTATTTTTTTACTTAGTTATTCGTTCAGCAACATTTATTCCCAAGACATCCTGTGGGAGAAAAGCTATGGAGGCAAACACGCCGATTATTTATTTGATGTGATACCAACCCCCGATTATGGTTTTATCCTTTCGGGCAGCTCTTTGTCTAAAAAGACAGGAAATAAAACCGAGGATAATAGGGGCGATTTAGATTATTGGGTATGGAAAATGGACGAGCAGGGTGAGCTAGATTGGCAAAAAAGTATCGGTGGTTCCGGACAAGATATTTTGCGTTGTGTATTACTTACTAATGAAGGAGGGTTTTTATTGGCAGGCAGTTCTTCGCCCAATACTTTAACCACACCAGCTGAAATGCCTGCTGATGGAAAATATTTGGATGGCGATAAGAAAGATAGGGGTAGAGGCGAAGCCGATTTTTGGATTATCAAATTAAATGCTAAAGGTGGCGAAGAATGGCAGAAAACTATCGGAGGTTATGGTCAAGACGAGTTAAATGGTATTGTTCTATGTAATGATGGCGGTTTTGTGTTAGCGGGTTCTTCGGGGTCGGATAAATCAGAAGATAAAAAATCAGACAACTATGGTGGCTTAGATTACTGGGTCGTTAAAATAGACAGCAAAGGAGAGCTGGTATGGCAAAATAGTTTTGGAGGGATTTATAATGACGAACTACGAAGCATAGTTTGCACAAAAGACGGTGGGTTTCTTTTGGGCGGCAGTTCTAACTCTCCAATTGGCGGAAATAAAGTAGACAGAGAATTAGGAGAATCGGATTATTGGCTTGTAAAAATTGACGACAAAGGCGTTGAAGAGTGGCAAAAAGTAATAGGTGGCGCTGGTGACGACGAACTTTATTTTGTACACCAAACCAATACTGGAAATTATATTCTTGGTGGTAGCTCTAATTCAGAAAACGGACAGGGCAAAAATAAAAGTAACGAGAGCGGTACTGATTTTTGGTTGGTTGCAATTGACGAAGCACAGAAAGAGTTATGGCAACAAACGTATAACATAGGTAAAGTGGACATCCTAACATCATTAGTAGAAAATGATGACCATACCATTTTATTAGGTGGCTTTGCGCAGGGAGAAGCTGTAAAAAAGAAGCAAGGAAATGGCGAAATACAAAAAGTGTCTGCCAGACAAAAGAAAGAAGAAGCACAAGACTTAAAAATGAAAAAAGGGACCGACGATTATGTCGCCATTAAAATTAATGAAAAAGGCGAAGAAGTTTGGAGAAAAACTGTGGGAAGTGATGGCGAAGACATTTTGAGAAAGGTAATTGAAACACGAGACGGTGGTTATTTAATGGCAGGAACAAGTAAAAACATACAGAACGCAAGTGGCGGGAATAAAGCTACGGGTGATAAAAGTAGCGGTAAAGGCAGTAACGATTTTTGGGTGGTTAAACTAAAAGATAAAGACAAACCAAAAGAACCCAAAAAACCAGTCGAGGCGATACCTAATCCTGCTGTGGATTTCACCAACGTTATAGTGGGATACGATTTTAATAAAGGAACAGCAACACTGGTTGATATTGCGGGACACATTTTGCAATCATTTCCAATAACCGAAAGAACAGTACCGATAGACCTATCTGGATTACCCGAAGGAGTATACATCGTTAATATTAGGACTGATGTTCAGAATAGCGGAGTGAAGGTGATTAAACAAGGTAGTAGAAATTAGTAAGCAATAAAAAAACAATTCAGAATTTATAGTTATGAGAAAATATAGTTTAGTTTTTATAGTTTTTATGTATGTCTTTTTAGGATATGGTCAAGATTTAAATTTAAACGCTTCCTATCCGCAGGTCTCTAAACCGGAAGCTAGTGTTTCCTCTTTAATGAAATTTGAAGAGATACCTGTTTCAAATTATACCGGCGTACCAGAAATTTCTGTTCCAATTTATAGTTTGCCTACAAGAAGTAAAGATATTTCGTTAAACGTTGCTCTTGGTTATCATCCATCTAGTGTTGCAATGGATGATGTTGCAGGGCAATGCGGGACTGGATGGAGTTTGTTTTCTGGAGGTCTTATTACAAGGGATGTGATAGGAAAACCCGATGAGTTTTCTAATGGGTATGCGCAGACTAATGAGAATGATATCTATCAATTTAGTTTTATGGGTAAGATAGGAAGATTTTACCTTAATAAAAATGCACAAGGAGTACTAAATGTGCGTATTTTGGAAAATATTGATGAAAAATTAGTTATAGTTGTAAATTACAATTTATCTACCTATTCAATTAATTCATTTACAGTATATGACAATAAAGGTTACAAATATTTATTTCAAGATTTTGATACACAAACGTATTACAACCAAAATTCGCCTGTAAATAGTTATAAAAGCACTTTTCACCTAACAAAAGTTACTGATAATAACAACAGAGATCTTGTTAATTATACATATGATACGTATACACAGGTAGTAAACAGCTCCTATACTAACTTATTTAAAAAATGTAAGGATGTCATGTCAATTGGCTATGGTAAAGTAAACTTTATTTATTCAAGCGGCTCCAATATGACTTACAGCACAAACATAAAGATTACAAGATTAGATTTAGTGGATTTGACTGGTCTTGTATTAAAGAAGCATAAATTTATATACAATTCAAATAATTTATTTAAAATTGAAAACTGCAATTTCAGCGAAACTATAAAAGAAACATATGAATTTGTGTATAAGGGTTATTCAAACCCACCAGATGGCTTTTTTGTGATTGATGATTGGGGTTATCGAAAATTTATTCCCAATTGCCTTTACAGTTATCCAATTGAAAGTGTAAATAATAACGTTACTACAAAGTATTGTGACTTGGGTGTTCTTTCGGAAATATATTTGCCTACAGGAGGTACTATCAGCTACAAATATGAGTCAAACACTTATTCCTTGTATTCAAGAGATTTAAATGGACAATGGCAACTGGACGATCAACCCGACAATTATGTAAGTGATGATATGCCAGAAAATTATCTGGTAAGCACTGTTGTAGATTATGAATTTTTAGGAAATGGTACAAATTCTTATAGCTTCACTGTACCGGGTACAGGAACAACCCCAATTGCGTATTATTTTAATGTTACTCCAACGCCATATACAATCGAAAATATAGATCCGGAGGGCACACTCTTTTATCCGTCTTTTTTGCTTTCAGGAAATGGAATAACTAGTTTGTTTATTTTTGATACATCAAATTTCGAAAATTTATGTCAAGGTCAAGCGGTATATCTTTTGCCTGGGCAAACCTATACAATTACAATAGGTGCAAACAAAAACAGTAATAAAAAAGGAAAGTTCCATGTGTCAAAAAGGGATATTAAACCAGTTATTAATAAAAATTTACATGGAGCTGGTATAAGAATTAATACAATTAGTTATTTTGATAAGAAAGTATCTGACTATTACAGCAATATACCATACTATAATTCTCTTTCTGTTTTTCCAGCCAAGCAAAAATCATATTCGTATAATTTTTTTCAAACTAGCAGAAGTAGCGGTGCCGTTGTTTATCCGGGTTATGACAGCGCAACAAACTCAAGAATAAAGAGAGAGCCAGTGGGTTATAAAAATGTGACTGTTACTGAAACAGGAAAAGGCAGAGAAGAGTTCACATATACTTCACCTATGGATTTAACTCCACCACCAATAAGTGGTGCGTTGAATACCATATATTATGACTACAGAAGAGGTTTATTAACTAATTTAAAAACATTTGGTGAACCTAGCATTTTGTTTGCAGATATTGACATGACTTATGAATTTGTAGAAACACCAAATTCGACTGTTATCTTTGACAATCCTGCTTTGAACGAGCGACTTGGTTGGGCTAAGTTAACTGGTAGAGTTAGTAAAAATTTCTTTGCTAATAGTGTGCTGCCACAAATAGTTACCGAGAGTTTTACTTATAATGATGCCATTAGAAAAATTTCTTCAAAAACTACAACTAATAGTTTAGGTGAGACATTAAAAACGCAATTCACTTATCATACAGGTAATTCTACATTTTCTCAAAATAGGATAGCCGAGATTGATAAAGTGGAAAGCTATCGTGGTACTGAATTGCTTTTTAGTAAAAAAGTGCTTTATAGCAATGTGTGGAATGGTAATGTGTCATTTTTACCTAACATTGTACAAGGTGCTAAATCCACACAAACATTAGTGAACTCGTATCGAATTTCTAATTATGACGAGTTTAGTAACCCTATAGAAACAATGCAGGAGAATGGTATTTTTGTGTCTTATATTTGGGGTTATAATAAAACAAAATTGGTTGCTAAAATAGAAAATGCAACTAATGCGCAGGTTGCTTCAGCACTTGGATTGGGAAATATAACACTTGCAACTGAAAATAATTTAGTGGCAATAAATGCACTACGAACTAACGCTTTATTTGTAAATGCAATGATTACTACTTATACTTACATACCGCTAGTAGGTGTAAGTACTGTTACTGATCCTAAAGGAGATAGATTAACTTATGAATACGATAATTTCTATAGATTGAAAGCTGTTAGAGATAAAAACAACAAAATATTGACTGAGACACTTTATTATCAGGCAGTTAATGCACAAGATATTAATGCAGTTACTAACTTAATTTATAAGACGGAAAGTACTACTTTTTTGACCTCGCCCACTATTGCAAATGCTTTGCAGACGAAAACGTTTATAGACGGATTGGGAAGACCCGTACAACAAATTGATCATCAGCAATCAAATATTACAACAGATATTGTTACTCATATAGAATATGACGATCAAGGGAGAATTGCCAAAAGCTATTTACCATATGCTAATAGTACTGCTAGTTTAAATTATAATCCTAACGCTAAAACTGAATTATTAAACTATACTGGCTATGTAGGACAAAACCCTTATGTGCAAAAGCTTTTTGAAAAATCGCCTTTTGATAGAGTTATTGAACAGGCGGCACCAGGAAGTGACTGGAGTATTGACAGTGCTGTTAAACACACTATACGGTTTGACTATCAGACCAATCAAGCTAATGATAATGTAAGAAGATTTACAGCCACTTCAAATATTGTTAGTAATAGTATCACACTGGCTAATACAGCTACGGGTATTTTTTATCCGCCTAATGAGTTGATTAAAACAGTAGTGAAGAATGAGAATTGGAAAATAGGTGATGGTAATAACAATATTACTGAAACATTTAAAGATAAAGAAGGACGGGTGGTGATGAGTAGAGTTTTTAGCAACTCGATTGTTAATGGTGTCTCCACAGGTACGTGGCACGAAACCTATACTGTTTATGATCAATATGGTAATGTTACTTTTGTTATACCACCGAAAGCTGATGGTGCGATAACGCCGACGGTGATAGAAGATTTATGTTATCAATATAAATATGATTTTAGAAACCGATTGATAGAAAAGAAAATACCTGGAAAACAATGGGAGTATATAGTATACGATAAGTTAAATCGTGTTGTGGCGAGTGGTCCTGCACTATCACCTTTTACTGATAATTCGGGAGTTTTTGGTTGGTTATTAGTGAAATACGATGCATTAAACAGATCTATACTAACTGCTTGGACGAGTACTACGGCAGCTACAGCAGCAGGTAGAAGTACTTTGCAAGGTGCTTATAATAATGCTACTGTATTGAGCGAAACAAAAAGTACGAGCACTAGTTCCGTTAGCAGTGTTGCCTATAATTATACTAATGTTGCTTTCCCAACGGGTGGTTACCACGTATTGACAGTTAATTATTATGATAATTATAGTACTAACTTGACGTTTTTGCCAGCGATAGGTTATACAAGCAGTGTTACCCCACAGCCGGTTTTTTATAATAATACTGCTGCTACTATGCCCCGCGGATTACCAACAATAAGCTGGGTGCGGGTTCCAGAAACTACAACACTGTACAAGGCCGAAAAAAGCTATGTTTTGTATGACGAAAAAGCACGCGTAGTGCGGTTATTTTCTAATAATTATTTAGATGGATTTTCGCAAGTGGACAGCCAATTGCAGCCCATAACTGGCAGGGTAAATTTTACGTTGACTACACACAAGCGATTGCCAGCTAGCCCAACGATAACTATTAGAGATAATTATACTTATACACCTCAAGACCGATTGCTTACTCACACCCACGAAATAGTGGGAAGTTCTAACGGAGCACAGTTATTAAAGAAAAACGACTATAATAATCTTGGGCAGCTAATAACAAAGCGTGTAGGTGGCAGTAGTTTGACAGGAGCTACGAGCTGGCAAAAGATTGATTATGCTTATAACATCAGAGGATGGCTACTAAGTATTAATAACAGTGCTAATAATAATTTAGATTTAAATGTTGCCGAGAATGACTTGTTTGCTTTTAAGATTAACTACAACACCATTCAAACTACTAGTATTGCTAATGGACAATGAACGTACATAGGCAAGGAACTGTATAATGGGAATATTAGTGAAACCTACTGGCGTACAAAAAGTGATAACGTTTTAAGAAAATATAGCTATGAGTATGATTCTTTAAACCGGATGAATAATGCAGTATATCAAAAACCCGATGCAGCAATGCCAATTCCTAATTATTATAATGAGACAGTAACTTATGACAAAAATGGAAATATTAGTACCATGGTGCGCAATGGCGACAATGATGTAGCTGCACCATCTATAGTTATTGATAATTTAACTTATACTTATGAGCCAAACACTAATAAATTATTGAGCGTAACTGACGCTACACCTGCTGCGACGAGCGGTTTTAGAGACCAAGTTACGGATAACCTGAGTAACAATAGCAATGGCAATATCAATGACTATGGTTATGATTTAAACGGTAATATGACCAGTGATGATAACAAAGAAATAACAAGTATAAAATACAACCATTTGAACCTGCCTGTAGAAATAAATTTTACTGGTACAAGCAGAAAAATTAATTATCTTTACAATGCTGCTGGTGGAAAACTGCGCAAAGTGGTTACTAATGGTGGTGTAGTTACTACGACAGACTATTTAAATGGTTTTCAGTATAATGCTGCGGTATTAGTGTTTTTTCCTCACGCTGAGGGATACGTTAGTAACACTGTGGTAAATGGAAACAACCAGTATCGATATGTTTTTAACTATACTGATCATCTGGGCAATGTTAGGTTAAGTTATTCGTGGAACACGACAACAAGTTCTTTGCAAATATTGGAAGAAAGTAATTATTACCCGTTTGGGTTGAAGCATTCTATGTATAATGTCACAAATAATCAGCCGAATTATAAATATAAATACAACGGTCAAGAGAATCAAGATGA
Organism: Flavobacterium aureirubrum; assembly: GCF_038739835.1. Taxonomy (NCBI): domain Bacteria; kingdom Pseudomonadati; phylum Bacteroidota; class Flavobacteriia; order Flavobacteriales; family Flavobacteriaceae; genus Flavobacterium; species Flavobacterium aureirubrum. Next base: position 2,514 of record NZ_JBCGDO010000022.1, on the reverse strand, counting down.
ACTGGGATTAAATGTTACTGCGATGGATTTTAGGCAGTATGACAATGCTATTGGGCGGTTTACTTGTATAGATTTGTTGGCTGAAAGCAGCATTAACATGACGCCTTATCATTTTGGGAATAACAATCCTGTTTATTGGGGTGATCCTAGTGGGTTGAAAGCACGACCTTTAAATAGTGGAAGTGCATGGCTAGATGCAATATGGGAGAATTCATCAAGCTCCGGCTGGACGACATGGCTTAATACTGGCGATGGTTTTCAACTGTACGAGTATATAGATTCTGGGGGTTCTACAGGAGGTTCTAGTGGGATGATTGGTTCCTTTGTTTCTTATGATGGGTTCTTTTTTCCTGGAAATGGTATACTTTTGCAGGAAGTGGTGATTATTAATAATTATCAGGCGCCGAGCAGTACTACTAGTGGTGGTGGGATTGATTTTTTTAAAACAACAGATAGTTTACTAGCAGTTGGCGGATTATTTGCAGGTGCCTTAGAATCAAGAGCAACATGGAACGCAGGTATAGTTTATAATTATGGGACAAGAGCTATTAGCGCTGGTGATTTAACGTCTCAGAATGCTGCTAGAATGGCAAGGATTTCAAGAATTGCTCGTGCTGCAGGAAATACATTAGGGTTGGCAAGTGTTGCATTAAACATTGCTGAAGACATTAGCAAAGATAACTTTGGAGCAGGAACAATAGTTAAAACTGCAATTGGAGCAGCTTCCCTTGTATTTCCAGGTTTTGGATTAGTTTATGGTTTTGTAGATGTAATGTTTTTAGCGACTACTGGTACTTCATTAACAAATCATATTGGTGATGCAGTTGATAATCAATTTAAATAATTTAAGAATGAAATATTTATCAATTTGGAAAACTTTTTTTGAATACTTTTTTTATAGGATAGCAAAGTTGAATATTAAATTCACAAAACCTGATAGAGCAATTGCAAGTGTTAGTGGAGTTCAATTTTTAATTGTATTAAATATAATTATTTTTTTTTATTCTCTTTTAGTTCCTCACACGAAAAGGAGTTTAAATTATATTGAAATAATCTTTATTTTAGCGTTATTGTTTATTATTAATTACTTAAACATCCCCATTTATGAAGGTAGATATGAAGAATTTGATAAACGATGGGGAAACGAAACTAGAAAAAGAAAAATAATTGGTTTTATAATTGTCTTTTTAACTATTATTTTTTCTTTTGGATTATTTTTTATTAATAGTTGGATATTCGATAGGTTTAATAAGTATTTATGACAATTACAATGAAGAATAATTATGAAAAAATTGTATTGTAAAATTATGGTTAGCTCGATTTACACAGCCCAAAACCCTGTCTCGTCCTAAAATAAGTTTACATATTAATACTTAATCCTAAAATAGATTTACAACTCATGTATAATCGAGTACCATAGAAGAACGTTTCCAATTCCAATCGCCACACCTTCCTAACGCTCAAAAAAAATTTAGCTTGCGCTGCTCAAGGCACAATAATAGCTGTTGAAGTTGGTTTCAATGCTGTTGTTCCTGGATTAGGTATTATAGTTGGGATAGGTTTAAACATATTTGAGTCTTCAGATTATATGCAAAGTTTTTACAATTCATTAGATAAATAAAATATAAGAAAATGAAATTTTTAGTTTATAAATTATACAGATTTGCCAAAGCGCAAGAAGAAACAGTAGACGCTGAATTCGGATTTATGGGACTTGTAAGTGTATTTGAGATGTTTCATTTAGCTATAATAATAAGTTTTATTAGAGATTTTTTTGGCTTTAAAATAGAATTCTCAAATTTTTTTATTAGTTATTCAGGCTGGATAATTACCATTGTAGGGCTAGCATTAAACTATTAACCCGATAGCGCGGATTTATAATCCGTGCCCACAACAATTTGAAAAACCCCGATAGCGCGGATTTGCAATCCGTGCCCACAACAATATGAAAAACTACAAATGTCATTTTTGTAGTTTTTTTATTATTTTTGAGAAAAGTAACAACAAATGTCAACAAAATACAAAGCTACAACTACAGAAGAAGCTTTTTTTATAACTATAACAACAGTTGGTTGGGTTGACATATTTACACGATTAAATCAAAAATACATTATTATAAACGCATTACAGCATTGTCAAAAAAATAAAGGACTAGAAATTTATGCTTACTGTTTGATGAGTAGTCATATTCATATATTTTGCAAGGCAACAAATGGTTTTATCCTATCAGATGTACTAAGAGATTTTAAAAAATTTACTTCAAAAAAAATTATTCAAACCATTATTGATGAACCCGATAGCGCGGATTTATAATCCGTGCCCACAACAATATGAAAAACTACAAATGTCATTTTTGTAGTTTTTTTATTATTTTTGAGAAAAGTAAAAACAAATGTCAACAAAATACAAAGCTACAACTACAGAAGAAGCTTTTTTTATAACTATAACAACAGTTGGTTGGGTTGACATATTTACACGATTAAATCAAAAATACATTATTATAAACGCATTACA
>NZ_JBCGDO010000021.1:0-55242 GCF_038739835.1 Flavobacterium aureirubrum | reverse complement strand
TAATGAGTATGGCCATATTTTTAATGGATAAGAGTTACTATTAATACTTGTCAGAACAAAGATAGAAATTTACCGCGGTAATTTATTCAATTTACCGCCGTAACTTATCTAATTTACCGCGGTAAAACAAGCAATTCGTCCTGATGAATTTTTGCACTTGACCTGACAAGTTTAAAAAGCAGCCTGTACAACCTTATCTTCTCTTGAGTAGATTTTGAAACCACAAACCGTCAAGTCGGTATCATATCAGGAAAAAAATACAACTCGACGTCACCATGCAACGCAATCAATCCGCACAAGATGTCGCATAAAACCAAATTACTTGGGATTTTACATCAAAAAAAAAGCACTTCAATCAAAGTGCCTTTGTAAATAAAATAAAAAAAAAAATAAACTGCACATCTACAAACTCCCATCTCCCAACTCTCAACTCCCAACTCTCAACTACTTGTTATCTTCAATATCCGAATAAACAAACTTATACTGGTAAATGGTCGAATCCTGTTTAACAATCTTTAAAAATACAGTATCATTAATCCTATTTTTATGAAAACCTAAATTACTTGCTATCGTAGATAAAAATCGCTCCGTTTCAGCATGACCAACAGTAGTCAAATGAAACTTTTTACTATTCTTAACTTTTTTGCCCTTACTATAAACAAGATCATTTTTTTCAATCCCGCATATTTGATAGTATTTTCTTGAATTGGTACAGTAAACATTCATTTTAACAACAGTAGTACCAGCATCAATACTTCGTAAACAATGGTTATGCGGCTTTCTCACCGATGTAACAAAAAGTGAGCTTGCAGCCAAATTAAACAGTAAAAACGCTATACTATAGTTCATCGCTTTTTAAATGTAAATAACATAGTCTAATTGTTTATTTCACATAATCATCCACAAAATTAAACATTTTTAATCCATCAACAATTAAAATAATAATTACTCCCAAACTCCCAACTCCAAACTCCCAACTCCCAACTCCCAAAAAAAACACCCATTCCTCACCAACTTTTCATATTTTTGTCTAAAGCCAATACAACCACCATGAAAACCAAAGAAAACACCTATCAAAAAATAAATACCAACAGAAACTTTATCATCAATTGCTACAAACAAATGCTCACCAATATTGATGAAACACCACTCATTCCATTAATAGACAACCACCCAATCGACCATACCGTAGTCGATACCCAGTCCATCGCCCCCGAAAAAATAATACAAGCACTAAGCATCTACTTTCAATTAATGACTTTAGTTGAAGAAAATGCCGCCACCCAATACCGCCGAAATATAGAAACCCAACAAAGCATCGCAGCCATCAGAGGTTCATGGGGAGAAGCATTTTCAACTTGGAAAAAACAAAACATCAGCGAGGAAAAAATGCTCGCTGCCATCGCTCAAACAACCGTTATACCCGTCCTCACAGCACACCCAACCGAAGCAAAAAGAGTAACAGTAATAGAAATCCACCGCGAACTATATTTGCTACTAGTACAAAGAGAAAATACCTATCTAAGTAAACTCGAACAAAACAGTATCCAACAAAAAATAATCAACCTCCTAGAAAGATGGTGGCGAACTGGCGAAATATACCTCGAAAAACCCGACATCACTGATGAAAGAGCCAATATCGTGTATTATCTCAGCAACGTGTTTCCCTCAGTAATAGAAAAAAGCGACGAACAACTAAAAAGCTCTTGGATAGAAACAGGTCTAAACCCCGAAAGCTTAAATAATCCAGATATATTCCCAAAAATAAATTTCGGAAGTTGGGTCGGTGGCGACCGCGACGGTCATCCCTTTGTAACACCTACAATCACACAAGAAACACTACTGCTCCATCGAAAAACAGCGCTCGCGCTCATACAATCACAACTCATAAAGTTACTAAAAAGACTATCCATTTCCGCCATCAGCAACCCAACACCTGCCGCGTTACAGCAAGCTATAGAACAAAAAACAAAAGCGCTAGCAGAAATAGGCAACAAAGCAATCCTTAGAAACCCCCACGAACCATATAGACAATATGTAAGCCTGTTACTAGCAAAGTTAGAAAATACAATAAGCAACAAGAATACCGACACCAATTGCTATTACAAATCAAGCACCAGTCTAGAAGAAGACCTCTACTTCCTCCGAAAAATACTTACTGAAAATGGCCTACAAGGAATAGCCGAAGATGTACTTTTTCCAGTCGAAAGAACAGTAAAATGCTTCAAATTTCATCTAGCCAAATTAGACATACGACAAAACAGCAGTTTTCACGACAAAGCCATCAGCCAAATCCTAAAAGCAAATGGAGCAACAGAGTACGATTTCGAAAACTGGGAAGAAGAAAAACGAGTTACAACAATAAACACCTTACTACAAAACCACAATCTAATTACCGATGTAACTGCTACTTATGGCTCAGAAGCCGACAACGTTTTAGATTGCTTCAGAGTAGTTCGACACCACGTTGATGAATACGGTTCCGAAGGAATTGGTTCCTTTATTGTAAGCATGACACGCAATCTCAGCGACCTTTTAGTTGTCTATCTCCTAATGAAAGAAACACAACTACTAGCCACTAATATAAGAGTAGTACCATTACTAGAAACCATTAGCGATTTACATAACGGGCCATCTATTCTCACAAAATTTTTACAACATCCTATCACAAAAGAGCGAGCCGCTAAATTGAATCACACACAAGAAGTAATGCTAGGTTACAGCGATAGTAATAAAGACGGTGGAACCATTGCCAGTAAATGGAATTTATATAAAGCCGAAAAAGAACTATCAGAAATCGGTCAAATAAACAACACCGCAATCTTCTTTTTTCATGGCACAGGTGGAACAATAAGCAGAGGTGGCGGAAAATACCATCGCTTTCTAGAAAGCATGCCAACAAATACGGTAAACGGCACTATTAAAATTACCGTTCAAGGCGAGTCCATCGCACAACTCTTCGGAAATCCACTCACCGCTACCTACAATATCAACGCACTATCATCGGGAGTTGCAAAACAAGTAGTAGCTAGTAAAACAAAAGTCAAAGAAGATGACGCGCTCTACGAAACAATGGAATTTTTATCCCAAAAATCATTCGAACACTACAAGGATTTAATCGAAACACCCGGTTTCATCGACTTTTATAGCAAAGTCACATGCATCGATGTATTAGAAAAAAGTAAAATTGGCTCCCGCCCAGCACGAAGAACCGGAACAAGAACACTAGCCGATTTAAGAGCCATTCCATGGGTTTTCAGTTGGAACCTATCACGAATAGCCCTCACCGGTTGGTATGGACTAGGCGAAGCATTAAAGAAGCTAAAAGATGAAAAACCTACCGAATTTCAAAACTTTAAAAGCAACATCAACACATGGACATTCAGCAAGTTTTTAATGATACAAACAGAAACAAACCTGATACTTGCCAATACCGAAATAATGGAACGCTACGCCCAGTTAGACAATAACGATCAGGAAAGAAAAGTGTTCATGACTAAAATCCTGACCGATTTTCAAAACGGACGAATAATGATTGAGGAACTTTTTGATGAAAAAGCAACCAGCAGACGACAAGGACAACTAGACAACCTGCAATGGCGCAACGATAAATTAAAAGTGCTTCACCTCTTGCACATCGATTTTATAAAAAAATGGCGCACAACCCCCGATGAAAACAGCACAGAAAAAGAAATGCTGCTCAAAAAATTATTGAGTTTGATCAATTCACTTTCCAGCGGTTTAAAAAACACAGGTTGATGTCATTAACTACAAGCAATAAATACCAATCTTACTGTTATCTACAAGATGTATTTATAAAATACCCTAATCTTAAACGCTTTTAAAATAATAAGCGTACAAAAAAACACCTCCAAAAATTGCGTTCTGGAAGTGTTCGGTTATTTTGGTTAATAAATTCAGAAGGCTTACTCGACTTTTATTTTTTTAACCGCTGTTTCAACGGCAACTTCTTTTTTAGGAAGCATAATAGCGAGGACGCCATTGTGGTATTTAGCATCGATTTTATCGAGAACTAAATTTTTAGGTAAAACAAACGAACGGTAAAAAGAATTATACGAGAACTCTCTCGTACGATAGTTTTTATCTTCATGTTTGGTTTCCGTTTCTTTTTCTGCGCTTACTACTAACATATTGTCTTCAATTTCAACGTTGAAATCTTTACGCTCTAAACCAGGCACAGCCAATTCAATCTTATATTCGTTTTCATTTTCAATGATGTTGGCATCAGGAACAAGAGTAAACTCTTTCTCGTTGAAAAAACCACCATTAAAATCCAAGAGCGATGACCCAAAAAATGGGTTTAAGTTGAAGAAATCTTCTGTCATAGTTGGCAGTGTTCTTCCATTTCTTTTTTTAGAAACAACTAGTGACATTTTGTTTGAATTTAAAGGTTAAACATATTTTTTATTCACGATATAAAGTTAACCATATTACAAAAAACAAAACATGACAAATATCATACAAAGCATTTACTTACAACAACTTAATAGTTACTTTATATAAAGCAATTTATTTTATAGCATATCAAAATAATAGTAGTTTAGAACAAATTTTAAATCAAAAAAAGAATAAGAATACAACTAGTAAAAACGTCAAATAAAGGAATTATTTCAAAACCACGACCTTTAAAAATCGTCCATACAACCACTCATTCCAAAAAAGTTTATTATAAAATAAATTTGAAGTATTATTTTTTAAGCATACAATCAAAATGCATTCTTTTTTGTTATTTGTAACCTTTTAATAAAAAGTGCGTATAATTTAAGCAACCTAATTTTTCATTATGACATTCCTCGAAAACCTTGAACCATTGTTACGTGCTTTTTGGTACATTGCTTTACCAGTCAGTTTATTTTTTTTACTTCAAACCATAATGACCTTTGTGGGTTTTGGCGGAAGTGATATGGAAACTACTATCGAAGGGGAAAGTAATGACTTTGGAGACACACCTTTTGAACTATTTACGCTTCGAAATCTAATCAACTTTCTTTTAGGTTTCAGTTGGAGTGGAATTTCATTCTACACCACATTTGAAAACAAAGCAATAGTAATACTTATTGCAACTATAATCGGAGCAGTATTTGTCGCGTTATTTTTCTTCATTATTAAACAAATGATGAAACTTAACGAAAACAACTCCTTTTCTACAGAAAAAACACTAAATAAAACAGCAACTGTTTATATTACAATTCCCGAAAAAAAATCGGGTACTGGCAAAATCCAAATTAGTATCAACGGTTCCTTTCATGAACTAGAAGCAATCACTGAAAATGATGCAATAGAAACCGGTGCGGTGGTTAAAGTTGCAAAAATTGAAAATAATATCATTATTGTAGAAAAAATTTAATCTTTTATATATGTCACAAATCATTATCATCGTTGTCCTAGTTGTCGTACTATTTGTAACCATAACGGCACTTATTTCGCGTTATAAACGTTGTCCCTCAGATAAAATATTGGTCATTTACGGAAAAACAGGCGGAACTTCTGCCAAATGTGTTCACGGAGGTGGTGCTTTTATTTGGCCCGTGATTCAAGACTTTGCTTTTTTAGATTTAAAACCCATTTCTATTGAAGCTAATTTAACCAATGCACTTTCCCGACAAAACATTCGAGTTGATGTTCCTTGCCGATTTACAATTGCCATTTCTACCGAGGCTGATAGTATGAATACAGCCGCTGAACGTTTGCTTGGTCTCGTCCCAGAACAAATTCAGGAATTGGCAAAAGACATTCTTTTTGGTCAGTTACGTTTGGTTATCGCCACAATGACTATTGAAGAAATTAACTCCGACAGAGATAAATTCCTAGATAATATTTCTAAAAACGTAGACTCTGAATTAAAAAAAATAGGCTTGAAATTAATTAACGTAAACGTTACCGATATCAAAGACGAGTCAGGCTATATTGAAGCATTAGGAAAAGAAGCTGCTGCCAAAGCAATTAACGAAGCAAAAATATCTGTTGCTGAGCAAGAAAAAATCGGTGAAACGGGAAAAGCTATGGCCGATAGAGAAAAAGATGTACAAATAGCAGAAACGCATCGTGATCGCGATGTGAAAATAGCCATCACCAATAAAGATAGAGAAGTAAGCATTGCGGCTGCTTTTAAAGACGAAAGTATTGGTAAAGCAGAAGCCCAAAGAGATACACGTGTAGCAACATCAGAAGCAAATGCAGTTGCAATTCAAGGAGAAAACGAGGCTAAAATTGCCATTGCACAATCAGAAGCAGCAAGGCGTGAAAAAGAAGCAGAAGCGTTACGAATTGCCTTAGCATCAGAAAAAGTACAAAGTGCAAAAGCATTGGAAGAATCATATGTAGCAGAACAAAAAGCGGAAGAAGCTCGTGCTGAAAGAGAGCGTTCAACACAAAATGCCAACATTGTAATTCCTGCAGAAATTGCTAAACAAAAGGCCATTATTGATGCACAAGCCGAAGCCGAAAGAATTCGTGAGCAAGCAAAAGGTGAAGCTGATGCAATTTTTGCAAAAATGGAAGCCGAAGCAAAAGGTCTATACGAAATATTAACCAAGCAAGCTGAAGGTTATAAAGAAGTGGTGAGTGCAGCCGGTGGCGATCCAACAAAAGCCTTCCAATTGCTTTTAATTGAAAAACTACCAGAGTTGGTTAAAACCCAGGTTGAAGCAGTTAAAAACATTAAAATTGATAAAATTACCGTTTGGGACTCGGGTAACAATGCCGACGGAAATGGTTCCACAGCCAATTTTGTCTCAGGAATGATGAAAACCGTTCCACCGTTGAATGATTTGTTTAATATGGCTGGACTAAATTTACCTACCTATTTAAAAGGTGAGACCATCACAAAAGAAGAAGAAACCGAAAAACAAAGTGACACTGATGAACTAGAAAAGTAGAAATCTTTTTTTTAATAAAAAGCCAATTCAATGAATTGGCTTTTACTTTTCGATATAAATTACTTTTTTAAACCTTCCATGATGTGTCACAGAAGCTTGAAAAAAATACCCGTATTAGAATATACCCAATATTTATCAAACTTCTTGAAGAGTTCTCCCTACTTTATTCCTTTTTGAATTATTCAACCTCTTTTCCACAAATTTTAAATCTCTTATATAGATAATGTTTTGTTTTCCAAAAGTAGGAGTCTCTGTTATTTATTTATAGTGAGGCAAGTATATATAGGGTTTAAATCCTAAACCAGAACTCCCAACACTAAGCTTTATGGTTTAATAAAAATAGCGGTATCAGTAACACCATTAGAACTCCATTTAGTGTCCCAGTCTTGAAGGATGTTGATAACAGTGGCCCATTCTTCACTAAGTGGAGCACTATTTCTAGAAAGCGACTCAGGTGCGATAGAATTATTAGGAATATAACGATTTACATTATCAATAACGAATAGGCCTTTCGATTTCAATTTAGGAATAGCGCCAAGAGCACACAAATCCCTATTTCTGCCATCAATCAATATAAAATCAAAATAATTATCCTCATACTTTTCCGTGATTATATGGTACTCAGATTGTTCGGGATGGTTATCGTCTACTTCATGCCAATAGTAGTCGACATTATCAATTTTGTTATCAACTAACATCTACTTTACTTTCAGGTACCATTCTTTATGATTTTCAACACTAACTAGTTTGTTTAACTTCTTTGAAAAGAAAACGGTACTTCTACCCGAACCAAATTCTAATCCAATCATTTGTTTCGTTAATGCTTTTTCAAGATAGTCATTCGCTTGTTTTGTTAACCAAGGCTTGTCTTGATTGAGTTTCCAGTAAATCCCCGATGTTATTCTGTTAAAGATGTAAGTAGGTGTCCAATGACTTTTCATAGAAGGCTAAATATTAAATTGATACTTGTAGTTGGTAGTAGCATGTTATAAAACGCCAAAAATAACAGTATTCATTAAACAATGGTATAAATTATGTTAAATTTTTAGTAAGCTAATGAAAAAAATAGGCGAATTCAAGTAGCATTTCAAGCCAAATAACAACAGTCAGGAAACCAAACTAAGTAATTCGCTTTCAGTATAACGATAAAACTGCCACACGTATAAAGCGCCCATGATGACTAATAGACGCTGGAAGAAAAAGAGAATTGCGATCGTCAAAAAAATGAGGAATACCCTTTATTTTATGAATTTCATTTCGAGACGTTTGATGTTGGATTGTATCAAAATTGGAAGTACAAGTGGCTGCAATGGTGTAAACAAAATCAGAGGTAACTTGCGTTTGTGTATAAAAAATAGTGTTATAAAAACAAACCTTGTTATCCATACATTCAAATGATTTGGGATTAAAAACCCGTTGACCACTAAGTCGATTATAGATTTTATAAGCTGCCTCTTTCCTACTCCACAGGTTCCAAACCATACTTTCTGGAGTACAAGACGAGAGTATAAGTTGCTGCTCATGAGCTGTAAAGAGTTTAGCCAAAAAACCTTTGCGCTGCCAATTGCTTTCTTGGTGTGCTAATTTTAAATCAACGATGTCGTTGCCTATCACTTTTCGGCCAATTTAGTTTCGATAATTTCTAAAGCCGCTTTAATGCTCAACATCTTTTCCATCGACTCATTATCGATAGCAATGCCAAAAGCATCTTCTACATCTAGCACCACATCGACCAAATTGGCGGAGTTAATCTGTAAATCGGTAATAAAATCAGTATCTTCAGTAAGGTTATTAAAAGCCTCTTCGTTTTTAACAAAGGGTTTTACAATGGTTTTTAATTGTTCAATAATTTCAGATTTTGTCATGATAAATGGGGTAACAGTGTGAGAAGTAATGGTGTTTTTTATAAATTGTTTTTCATAATGCCGGTCGCGACGCACTTTTTTATCGGTCGCTCGCTTGGCATTTCTTTTGTCTTTAATGATATCATTCAACCGATTAAGATCGTCTAATTCTTTAATATCTTTAGGTGAGTTTCTTTTAGGCATTGTACTAAGGTAGGTATTTTTTAAAAAGTACACAAGCGTTTACATCACCAAAACCAAAACTAGCTTTAACTACTATATTCAGCTCTTTTTCTATAAGTTGTTGTGGAATACAACTTTCATCAATAATGGCTGTAATCTCAGGATGCAAATCTTCACAATTGCTATTCGGAAAAATAAATCCATAATACAATTGCAACACCGAAGCCACACTTTCAACACTACCCGAACCCGACAAACAATGCCCTACCATCGATTTCAACGAATTGATATACGGAAATTCTTTTCCTTTGAGTTGTAATGCTTCACTCCAATTTTGTATTTCCAAACCGTCTTTGGCTGTGGCGGTTAAATGACCGTTTATGGTATCAATTTCATTTGAAGAAACGTTGGCATTGGCTAAAGCATCGGTGATACAACGCTTTACGGCAGTGGCATTGGGCGCTGTCATCGTTCCACCACCACGTTGTCCACCCGAGTTGCTGTTTCCACCTAAAACCTCAGCATAAATTTTAGCTCCTCGAGCCAAAGCACTTTCTAAATCTTCCAACACCAAAGCACCAGCACCACTACTTGGCACAAATCCAGAAGCTGATACTGACATTGGTCGCGAACCTTTTTCAGGTGAATCATTGTGTTTGAAAGTACATACTTTCATAGCATCAAATCCACCCCAAATATAAGGTCCAGAATCACTCGTGCTTCCTACCAGCATTCTTTTGGCTTGACCTAATTTAATGCGTTCATATCCCATAAGGATACTTTCGGTTCCAGTTGTACAAGCAGAGGAATTGGTAGTAACTTGATTGCCTAATCCTAGTTTTCCACCCAAATAAGCACTCACACCACTATTCATAGTTTGCGCTACAGCGGTGCTTCCTAATCGTCTAGTTTGAAAATCATCAATTTTATAAATGCTTTCGCGAAATTTATCAATACCTGAAGTTCCTGTTCCAAAAATAGTTCCGCTATCCCAATCGGGTTCATCTTGAATGGCTAAAGATAAACCAGCATCATTCCACGCTTCCATTCCAGCAATAACGCCATATAATATTCCAGAGGAATTAAAATTACGAAGTTCTAATTCAGTGAAGTATTGTAATGAATGTTCGGTAGAGATTTCCGGTTTACCAGCAATTTGACAGGAGAATTGTAAGCGTTCCAACTCGGCATCGTGTTTTATTCCCGACACACCATTTTGTATCGCATGAGTAAACGCAGCAAGTCCAACTCCATTGGGAGCAACAATACCAAGACCTGTTATGACGACTCTTTTTTTCATTTCAATTTAATTCAAAAATCAAACTCAAAAAATTTTAAACACATAGCCACATAGAAAAAAGGGCTTGATAGACCAATGCTTGGTCAAACATAGCTATATTTTACTACAATAAAGCGAAGCGACTTTTATAAAACCATCAAATCTATGTATCTATGTGTTTAAATAAAAATTTAAAATTTTATGCTGTAAATCTGTCATTCTCATTTAATTATTCCAGCAATGGTTCCGTGACAAACTTCTTCTCCGTTCTTATTAATCATCGTTACTTTACATTTCAGTTTACCAAAACGGAAATAGATTTTTTGTGAAATCACCGTTACAGTTTCGTTTGGAAACACTGGTTTTAAAAATTCTATTTCACTTGAGGTTAAAGCAATTACAGTATCAGTAGTAAATGTATCATTCAATAGATAAATCCCCAAACACACTACGCCTATTTGCGCCATGGTTTCTGTCAAGATAACACCTGGCGTTATAGGATTGTCTTTAAAATGCCCTTTATAAAAATCTAAACTTTCATCAAATGTAAAATGACCAACCAATCCATTTTCGGTGATGCTGCTTATTTCATCAACAAACAAAAAGGGTTTGGAGTATGGTAATAATGCTATGATCTCTTCCTTATTCATTTTTTTTATCAATGCTAAAAGTAATCAAAATAAACTCAAAAATTAACCACATAGAAACATAGAAAAAAAGGTTTAGATAGACCAATTCTTGGTTGCACATAGCTATGAATTTACTATAGTAAAGTGAAACGTCTTTTTTTAAGTTATTAAATCTATGTTTCTATGTGGTTGAAAATAAAAAACTAACAACAAACAATGTGTTTAAAAATGCAACAATATCCGTTGGGCCGAAAATCCAGGACCGAAACTAAGCATCAATCCTTTTTCTCCTTTTGCGGGTTGATTATCCATGATACGTTCTAATACATAGAGCACCGTTGCACTCGACATATTGCCATACAATCGAAGTACTTCTTTTGTATCGTCAATATTTTTTCCTAAATCGCCAAACAAATCTTCTACCGTTTGGACAATCTTTTTGCCACCAGGATGAAAGATTAAATGGTCGATATCTTTTATACTCAAATTATTCATTTCCAAAAATGGATGAATGATATCGGGAAAATGAGATGCAATCGTCTCAGGCACTTCAATATCCAAAACCATTTGTAACCCCATATTGGTGAGTTTAAAACCCATCATGTGAATGTTGTCATAAAAGTGATACATCGCTTCATCCACAATTTCTGGACCTTCATCTTCTTCACATGAAGAAAGCAAAACACACGCTGCGCCATCGCCAAAGATTGCTGCACTGACAATATTCGCCATCGAATAATCATTAAGTTGAAACGTAGCCGTTGGACTTTCTACAGCAATAACCGCCGCTCTTTTTCCGGGATTGGCTTTCAGAAAGTTTTTAGCATAAATCATCCCCGATATTCCCGCAACGCAACCCATTTCGGTAACAGGTAATCGCACAATATCTTGACGTAACTGTACTTTGTTAATTAAATAAGCATCAAGCGACGGAATCATAATTCCGGTACAACTCACCGTGATGATATAATCTAAATCGGTTGGGTTCCAATTTACTTTTTCTAATGCTTTCACTAAAACCTTTTCACCCAAATCAATCATCTCCCGAACATAAATATCGTTTCGAGACTCAAAGGAAGTATTGGTAAACACTTCTATTGGATCCATGATAGAATACCGTTTATCGACCATCGCACCTTCAAAAATCTTTTTCACTTTCCGGATAAAGCGATCGTCTTGACCATGAAGCCACGTGTCTAGAAACGGGAGAATTTCATCCGTAGTTCTAGAATACTTAGGTAATTGCTTGGCAACTGTTTTTATTTTTACGCTCATATTTTTTCAATGCCAATATCAATGGCAATTTCAATTACAATATCAAATTCAATATCAATCAACCTTAAACTTTTAAACAACTTAAAACCTTTAAACAACTTAAAACCTTTAAACTGTTAAACTATTAAACCCGTCTAATAATCCATTGATATCTAAAAGCCCATTTCCATTTGATACTATGGTTTTCTACTTGTAATGCTACAGAGAATTGTTCTAATTCTTTTCTTTTAAAACCTCTTAGTATCGATGTTAATCCATCTTTTCGCGACATAGCATTTAATCGGAATACAAAACATAATCCTTGGAATAATCGATACGCTATCGCACTTCTATGCAAATCATTTATTACAATACCAATACTGGCATTTTCATAAAACAGTTGCATCAAACGGAGTATTTCCTCGTCTTTAAAATGATGCAGTGTTAGCGTACACAAAACTATATCATAATGTAACTCTTTGAAATTACCATCAAAAATATCTTCACAACGGTAACTGATGTTTGTATATTCTTTTGACAATTGTTCAGCGTGACTAATCGTATAAGCGTTGGCATCAATGCCTATTAACTTAAAATTATAACCATTTTGTTTTCCAAATTCTGCCAATTTTCTTAGCATATCACCACCGCCACAACCAATATCAACTATCGTTACTTCCTTTTCTTTTGAAATGGGTTTTAGTAAACTTTGAATACCTTGTAAAGTTAGTTGGTTACCACCTAAAAGTTGGTTGATTTTAGCAATTTTATCTAAGGCATCACGCAATTCTTCGCCTTCCATGGCAAAATCATCCATGATTTCGGGTTCGTCGGTGCGGTATTTTGTGTTTATTACCATTTAGTTATTGATAATGATGGGTTTTCCATGCGTTTTTTTTATGATCATTGGCAATAAAAACGGTGCTACTAAAATTATACGAAATAAGAAACCCGACAGTTTTGGTTGCAATAGAATGTTTGCCAATAGTCGTCCGGTTTTCAATCGAGTGCTGAAGGTTTTGTTCCATTGCTTGGTATAGGTTTCTTCCATTGCTGCTCTTGTTTTTATTTTTCCATTACTGAAGTCAGCTATAACTTCGGAAACTATCTTGGCGCTATGAATAGCCATTGCCATTCCGTTACCACAGAGCGGATGAATTAATCCGGCGGTATCTCCTATCATGAGAATATGTTGTTCGACTGGTTGTTTTTGTTCAAATGAAATCTGACTTATAGTTAGTGGTTTTTCAAACAACTGTTTTGAGTTTTGAAAGATAGTCTTCAAATGTGGATTTTGTTCCAGTACTTTTTCTTGGTATTCGCTACTGCTTTTACATACTTTAAAACTCTCGAAACTGGCTAAATAACAAATATTGATTTTGTCATCTTCCACTTTAGAAACGCCACAATAGCCACCGTTGAAATTATGTAAACCTACTACATCATTTGAAAAATTGCCCTCGTAGTGTGCTTTGACTGCCAGCCAAGGTGATTTTTGTTGAATAAAGTCTCGGTTTAATTGAATATCGATATTGGAACGTTTACCAAAAGCACCAATAACCCACGTTGCTTTTATAGTAGTTCCATTAGCAGTAATGATGGCGAATGTATTGTTATCAAAATGGATGTTTGTTACGGCATCTTGAAGGACTGTAACACCGTTTTTAAGTGCTTTATTATATAAATAATTATCTAAAGTGTAGCGACTGATTCCGAAACCACCCAAAGGCAATGTAGTATGAATTGTTTTTCCTGAACTAGTGGAAAATTGCAACTTATTGATGTGTGTAGGTTGTAATTCATCAACTGAAATGTTTAACCAATTGAGATAAGGCAAGACTTCATTGGAGATGTATTCGCCGCAGACTTTATGTTTAGGATAACTGTTTTTCTCGATGATTGTAACTGGTATATCTAGTTTGCGCAGATGTATGGCTGCCGTTAAGCCTGCCAAACCTCCACCAATAATTATAACTTCGTTTTCCTTCATAAAAAGTAAATTTAGGAAAAGGAATGAAAGTATTGTTACATAATTCTGTTAAAGTAATTCCATAGTATTAAAAATAAAAAAAATCGCCAACTCGATGGAATTGGCGATGTACATTTTACACTTTAGCGTTCTTTATTTCCTCCACAATCTCGGGATTTAATAATGTGGTGATATCGCCAAAGTTAGAGTAATCACCTTCGGCAATTTTTCTTAATATCCTACGCATGATTTTACCCGAACGTGTCTTAGGTAAACCAGAAACGAATTGAATTTTATCGAGTTTAGCGATTGGTCCTATTTGATCTGAGATTAATTGGTTGATTTCTTTAGACAAATTGTCTTTATCACGAGTTTGTCCTATTTCTTTCAAAATAACAAAACCATACAAGGCATTTCCTTTGATGTCATGAGGGAAACCAACAATAGCACTTTCGGCAACGGCTGGATGTTCGTTGATAGCATCTTCAATAGGTGCTGTGCCTAGATTATGTCCTGAAACAATGATTACATCATCTACTCTTCCTGTAATTCTGTAATACCCAACTTCATCGCGCAAAGCGCCATCGCCTGTGAAATATTTACCCGGAAAAGCGGTGAAATAAGTTTCTTTATAGCGTTGGTGATCACCCCAAATGGTTCTCGCAATGGATGGCCACGGAAACTTGATACACAAACTTCCTGTTACTTGATTGCCTTCTATTTCGTTGCGCAATTCATCCATTAAAACAGGTTGTATTCCTGGTAATGGTAACGAAGCATACGTTGGTTTTGTAGGCGTTACAAAAGGAACTGGAGAAATCATAATGCCTCCTGTTTCGGTTTGCCACCAAGTATCCACCAGCGGACAGCGTTTTCCTCCAACATGGTCATTGTACCAGTGCCATGCTTCTTCGTTAATAGGTTCGCCCACTGAGCCAATAACTCGTAGCGAACTCAAAGGATATTTTTGTACATAGTCTAAACTTTCTTTGGCCAAAGCACGAATAGCAGTTGGCGCTGTATAGAATTGTGTTATTTTATGTTTTTCGATGACTTCCCAAAAACGACTGTGATTAGGATAAGAAGGAACACCTTCAAATATTACAGTGGTTGCTCCGTTTAATAATGGACCGTAAAGAATATAGGAATGTCCGGTAATCCAACCGATATCGGCAGTACACCAGAAGATGTCGTTTTCTTCGTAATTGAATACGTTCTTGAAGGTATAAGCCGTATAAACCATATATCCTGCTGTGGTGTGCACCATTCCTTTTGGCTTTCCTGTAGAACCCGAAGTATACAAAATAAACAATGGATCTTCGGCATCCATGATTTCGGCAACGTTATTAGGAATCGCTTTATCTAATAAAGGTTGCAACCAAAGGTCGCGTCCTTCTTTCATGTTTACTGCTGTGTTGGTTCTTTTTACCACAAAAACTTTTTCTACACAAGGTGTTTTTTCTAAAGCTTCGTCTATAATTCCTTTTAAGTCGATGGATTTATTTCCTCTATAGCTTCCATCAGAAGTAATCACCCATTTGCATTCGCAATCATTGATACGAGCTGCCACTGCCGAAGCAGAAAAACCTGCAAATACCACAGAATGTATGGCTCCAATTCGGGCGCATGCCAAAACGGCTACTGCTAATTCGGGTATCATTGGTAAATAAATACATACTCTGTCACCTTTTTCAACACCTTGCTCTCTTAGTACATTTGCCATTTTTGAAACTCTGGCATACAATTCATTGTAGGTGATGTGTAATGCTGGTTCATCAGGATTATTGGGCTCAAAGATAATGGCAGTTTTTTCGCCTCTTCGTGCTAAGTGTCTATCGATACAGTTTTTGGTAATATTAACTTTGGCGTCGAGAAACCATTTGAACTTGGCTTCTTGAAAATTCATTTCAAAAACTTTCTCCCATTTTTGGTACCAAGTAAAATTTTCATCAGCTATCTTATCCCAAAACTTACGTGGTTCTCGGACAGATTTGTTATACATTTTAAAATAATGTTCTAGGTTGTTTATTTTATAGTAACTCATTTTTCTAAGTAATTAGTTATAAGTGAACAGTGATTAGCTGTTTGTTTTGTAAATATAAGTAATCTATCCGTTTAGGAAAGATTTTAGTTGCAAAATTGCTATAGCTTTTTAAACGTTCCAATAGTCCCCAATATTAGTACTTCTCGGACCTCATCAATAATCGCTTCATCATCAATAGTCGACGGAATTTGGAATTGTTCACCATCGGCTATGCTTCGTAATAATTTGCGCAATATTTTACCAGAGCGAGTTTTGGGCAATCGTTCTACTATCACAACATCTCTTAACGAAGCCACCGCACCAATTTGTTCTCTTACTAATTGCACAATTTCATATTGTAATTGGAAATGTTCTATTGCTTCCCCATGTTTATTCACTACTAACGCTAATGGAATTTGTCCTTTCAATTCATCATTAATCCCAATCACAGCACATTCGGCTACTGCAGCATGTGAAGCTACAATTTCTTCCATTTCGGCTGTGGACAAACGATGTCCTGCCACATTAATCACATCATCTACTCTACCCGTGATAAAAATATAATCGTCTTCGTCTTTAAAACCGCCATCTCCCGAGAAATAATAGCCTGGATATTTATTCAAATAACCCGCTTGAAACCGATGATTATCATTCCAAATATCCAATAATGTTCCTGGCGGTAAGGGCAATTTGATAACCACATAGCCTTCTTCATTTGGGCCTAATTCTTGTCCGTCTTCTCCAAGTATTTTAATGTTATAACCTGTAACCGCTTTGCCCGAAGAACCCGGTTTGATTGGCAAATATTCTACACCCATCATGTTACACACCATTGGCCAACCCGATTCTGTTTGCCACCAATGATCAATAACTGCAATAGGAATATGTGCGCGATACCATTCCAAAGTAGCTACATCGCAACGTTCACCTGCCAAAAACTGTGTTCTCAAACTCGATAAGTCGTATTGCTTAATAAATTCGCCATTAGGATCTTCTTTTTTGATGGCACGAATGGCTGTTGGTGCCGTAAACATAACGCTCACTTTATGCTCTTCAATCACCCTCCAAAACGTACTGGAATCGGGAGTTTTGATAGGTTTGCCTTCAAAAATGACAGTAGTATTTCTATTAAATAATGGTCCATAAACAATAAAACTATGACCTACAACCCAACCCACATCGGAAGCTGCCCAAAAGACTTCTCCCGGTTGTACTCCATAAATGTTTTGCATAGAAAACTTTAGCGCTACAGCATAACCACCAGTATCACGAACAATTCCTTTGGGTTTCCCTGTCGTTCCCGAAGTGTATAAAACATACAACGGATGGGTAGTTTCTACAGGAACACAATCGGCTTCTTCGGAACCATACACTAAAGCATCATAATCGACATCGTATTTTTTGAATGGAATTCTAGCACCGAGTTTTCTATTGAAAACCACTACTTTCTTTGGTTTATGTTCCGCAAGTTCAATAGCTTCATCTACTAAAGGTTTATAAGCAATCAATCGGTCAATTTCTATTCCAGAGGAAGCCGTTAGGATTACTCTCGGTCTGCAATCGTCAATTCGAATGGCTAATTCATGTGGCGCGAAACCTCCGAAAACTACAGAATGTGTTACACCAATTCGGGCACAAGCTAACATGGCAAAAGTGGCTTGTGGAATCATTGGCATGTAAATGATGGCCGTATGTCCTTTTATTAATCCTAAAGAAACCAAACCACCAGCCAATCGTGCCACTTCCGATTTGACTTCATTGTAGGTGTATTTCTTTACTGTTTGGGTTACAGGCGAGTCGTAAATGATAGCGATTTGGTCGCCATAACCGTCATTGATGTGTTTGTCTAATGCTAAATAACAAGCGTTGAGCGAACCGTCTTTGTACCACAATGGATAACCTGTTTCATCTGAAGATAATATCTGTTGTGGTTTGGTAAACCAATCAATTTCACTAGCTTGTTCTGTCCAAAACTTTTCTGGATTTTGGATGCTTTGGTTGTATAATTCTTGATAAGTCATTTGTTTCGTTTTGTTGAGTTATAAATGTAGTTAGCCCTTCGACTGCGCTCAGGGTGACAAATATGTTATGCTTCCTTATTCGAAATGAAAAGGACAAAAATGGGTCAGTAAAGGAGTTTGTTGCTTCTTAAATTTCTAGTAATTCGTTTACTTGTTCGACTACTTTTTTAATGGAAAAGGGTTTGGTTAAATAGGCATCAGCACCCAATGCTAATCCTTTTTCAATATCGTTTTCTTTGTTTTTGGCCGTGAGAAAAATGACTTTGCAGTGCTTCAGTTTTTCATTCTTTTTTATTTGCTCCATCGTTTCAAATCCATCTACCAATGGCATCATGATATCCAAAATAATCACATCGGGTAATTGTGTTTTCAAAATATCTAAGGCTTCCTGACCATCGCGAGCAATAAACACTTCGAAGTTGTTCTTCTTGAAAGTGTACTCTAGTGTCATGACAATATTGGGTTCGTCGTCTACAATTAAAATCTTTTTCATAAATGTGAAATTTATTTTCTAGTTGTCATTTACGGAATCGCCTTTTTATTCACTTGTGTTTGCTTACGCAAACTTTTTGTTAGTGGCGATTTCATTCTTGTTGTTTTTTGGGTAATGTAAAATGTAAACAAGCACCACCAGTGGCATTATTGGTTGCCCAAATTTTTCCTTTGTGGTGTTCAATAATCTGTTTGCAAATGGCCAATCCTAATCCGCTACCAATAGGTTTTTTAAAATTCTGATTGGTGGATTGATAAAACTTATCAAAGATAGTATCAAAATCGCTTGGAGCGATTCCTTTTCCGTTGTCACGTACTTCTACTTGCACATAATCAAATTTGTCATAAACGGCTACGGTAATTAATCCTTCTTGTTCAGGACAAAACTTAATGGCATTCGAAATCAAATTAGTAATTACTTGTACTATTCTGTCTTCATCATAATCTACTTTTAAATTGCTATTGCCTTCTACATGCACATGAATACTCTTGTTGTTTACCAACTGTTGTAAAGGTTCAATCGCATTTTCAATGGTTTCGACAATACTATGCGTTGCCAAATATACTTTTTGTTTTCCGGTTTCAAATTTCTCTAAATCGAGTATTTTATCAATCAAACGGTTCAATCTATCCGATTCTGAAATGATGTTTTGCAAAAACTGTTTTCTTAATTCCTCTGGAATTTCATCATCGTCATACAGTATCTCACTCGAAGCACGAATAGCGGTGATTGGTGTTCTCAATTCGTGGGTTACCGTATCTAGAAATTCGTCTTTTTGTTTGTCTTTTCTCATCAAAGATACATTGGCATCATGCAATTTAGCTGAAATTTCTTTGAGCTCGTTGGAGGTTTCTGTCAACTTTTTATTGATGATGATATTCTCTTTTGACTCTTCTAAAATTTTCAACACTTCGGGTAATGAAATCTTTTCTTCTTTGACTACGCTGGAAATTAAGATTTTGGCAGATGCCGTTCCGATGTGACCGGTCAATAAGTTTTCGGAAAATTTAATTAATCGTGCATCGGCTAGTTTTTCATCTTTGTCCACATTATATTTTAGATTAAAAATATTCATGGCACGCTTGGTTCTATCTTCTCCCAAAAATTTAAGTAGTACTTTTTCAATATCCAATCGATAAGCGGTTCCTTTCCATACAAAGGCATTTTCGTGCATGGTGATGTATTTATTGATATCCAAAAACATTTCAGCGTAGTTTCGTTCCCGATAATTACCTTTGAAACTCACTGAAACGGCAATATAAGTCATCAAGTTGAAAAGCAAACTCCAAAAGAAAGCATGTTGCACCGGTTCTAAATAATCTAACCCGAACAGTTGTAACGGTTTCAATAATTTAATACCAAACAAACCATCGCTAATAAATGACGTGTTTAAATCTGTAATTCCCACAGCATATGGTATTACCAATGTATACAAGCAAATTATAAAACCAACTATTATTGCGGATAGCGCTCCTTTTTTTGAACCTCTTCGCCAGAACAAAGCACCAAAAAAAGCAGGTCCTAATTGTGCAATAATTACAAAAGCGATTAATCCAATAGAAAATAGACTGTAATCCAACGCAAAGAAACGGTATATGAAATAGGCAGTAATTATCAAGCAGAAAATTCCAATCTTTCGGATGTTAACAATCTTTTTGTTGATGGTAGATTGCTCGTTGTGTTTTAATCTTCCCAATAAACCGTATGGAATAATCAAGTTGTTACTCACCATAGTAGAAAGTCCGATACTCGAAACCACTATCATGGAAATTGCAGCTGAAAATCCGCCCAGAAACACAAGCACTGTTAACGTTTTATTGTTGAAAAACTGGGGAATTAATAAAGAATAAGTATCGGCATTAACAGTTTGACCGTCAAACAAAATGTTTCCACCCCAAGCAATAGGATACACAAAAAAATTAAACAACAACAAGTACAATGGAAACAACCAAATCGCAGTATTAACATGGTTTTCTCTATTGTTTTCGATTACCGATACTTGAAATTGTCGTGGTAATAAGAAAATAGCAAACATGGAAAGAAAGCACAAGAAAAACCAGTTGATGCCTTGTGCCAATCCACCGATGGTATTCTTTTGTTTAAAGTTATCCAATAAAGAAGCTTTGGCATAAATATCATCAAAACCATCAAAAACAAAGAAGGTAACATAAACCCCAACGACGATAAAAAATACTAATTTCAAAATACTTTCTAATGCTACTGCTGTTACAATTCCTTTTCTTTTTTCAGAAGCATCTACATAGCGTGTTCCATAAATAGACGAGAAAATCGCCAAGGCAAAAGCCACATAAGTGGTGCTGTCATCAAAAACATAGGAACTCGATTTGGTATTAGTTACTAAGTGAAATGTTTCTGAAATAGATTTTAGTTGCAAAGCGATGTAAGGCAAAATTCCAAACAAACAAACAATAGTTACCACCGCACCCAAAAATCTACTATTGCCATAACGTAAAGAAATAAAATCGGCTATGCTGGAAATCTTGTTAACTCTTGAAATGCGAATAATTTTCTTAAGAATTATAATCCAAGCTGGCGCAATAATAATTGGTCCAATATATACTGCTAAATAACTCAATCCGGAATTAGCTGCAACACCGATACTACCATAGTAAGTCCAAGCCGTACAATATACTGCCAGGGAAAGCGAATAAACATAAGCGTTATTAGTCCACTTTGAATTCCCTTTTTTTTCTGCCCAATGCGCAATACCAAAAAGGATTCCCAAATAAAGTGCTAGTATGACTAATAAAACTATACTATTCATGGTAGCGTTTTATGATGATAAAAGATAACAATACCGAAAATAACCATGCCGAAAAAATGTAAATGTAAATAACTGGAAATCCCAAGAAACTACTGGCACTATCAAATAATAGCAGTAGTGGAATGTTAAATCCAAGTAGTAATACTATTGAAATAAATACTAATTTTTGTTGGTGTCTTTGTTTCATTTATATGTAAATAAAAAACCAAAAGCCCTCAATGAATTAAGAGCTCAAGGCTAATCAATTAACTTAAACATTAATCTTCATACTCATCGGTTATAGCATACCACCCAAAAATGGTTAAACCCGTTACTACCATTGGTAAAAGAATAAAGAATACAATTATTCCAAAAACCAAATCATCTTGTTTTCCTGTGGTCAATTTGTATCCAAAAATACCAATTGAAAGATAGGCAACCAGAATTGCTAATGCAATCCATACAATTCCTAAATATTTTTTTAAAGTGTTCATAGTTTACAATTTTAGTCGTGAAGTGTATTAATTTTTCTATCGATATATATCATTCCAATTACGAAACAGACGGCAGCAATTCCTATTGGGTACCATAAGCCTTCCAAATAAAATTCTGCATCACCAGCTTCTTTGGCATTGGTTACAAAATAGGTCGAAATAGCAGGAAGCAGTCCACCAAATATACCATTTCCAACGTGATATGGCAACGACATCGACGTGTATCTTATTTTCACTGGGAACATTTCTACCAGAAAAGCTGCAATCGGACCATAAACCATAGTTACAAAGATTACTTGAATGAAGACCATAAAGATCAAGAACATTTTGTCACTGTCATTAATCATTTTGGTTACTTTAGTTTCAATTTTATCTTTTCCTTTATCGTCAACCATTACTTTTCCTGCTTCAAAATGAATAGTTTTGATTTCTTCAACTGTCGTTCCATCGGTATAAGCTTTTGTTGTTGTATAAATAGAGTCCACTTTTGTGGCATCAACTTCTTTTAATGATGGAACAACTTTTGTATTCGCTGCAATTTCTGTTTTCTGAGATAAATCTGTTGAATTATACATTGCTCTGTAAATTGGTCGATACAGAAAAATGGCTAAAAGCATGCCTGTCATCATAATTGATTTTCGTCCCCATTTGTCACTCAACCAACCAAAAAACACGAAAAATGGTGTTCCCAAAATTAATGCAACTCCCAAAAGCATATCGACTTGTGAAGAGTCGATACTTTGCACCGTTTTCAAAAAATTCATGGCATAAAATTGTCCTGTATACCAAACAACGCCTTGACCCATTGTAGCTCCAAATAATGCCAGAAGAACAAACTTTAAATTGTACTTGTTACCAAAACTCTCTTTTAGCGGATTTGTCGATGTTTTTCCTTCTGATTTTGCTTTGGCAAAAACAGGAGACTCGTCCATGTTTTTACGAATTAAATAAGAAACTAAAACCATTAGAATTGAAACCCAAAATGGAACTCTCCAACCCCAATCATCAAATGCTTCTTTTGATAAAACACTTTTGGTTATTAATATTACCATCAATGAGATAAACAAACCAACAGTAGCTGTAGTTTGTATCCACGATGTCCAATATCCTTTTTCTCCTTTTGGTGCATGTTCAGCAACATAAGTTGCTGCTCCACCATATTCACCTCCTAGTGCTAGTCCTTGCAGTAAACGCAGAATTAAAACTAAAACTGGTGCAATAAATCCTATTGTTTCGTAAGTTGGAATACAACCAATTACAAATGTGGCACCACCCATAAGCATCAACGTTACCATAAAGGTATATTTTCTTCCGATTAAATCGCCTAATCTTCCAAAAAACAATGCTCCAAACGGACGTACTACAAAGCCAGCTGCAAATGTTGCCAACGTTGATAAAAACGCTGCTGTCGGATTATCCGAAGGAAAAAATTTAGTTGATAAAACAACGGCTAAACTTCCAAAGATGTAAAAGTCATACCATTCAATCATAGTTCCCATTGAAGAAGCGGAAATCACTTTCCAAATTCCTTTTGTTGATTTTTTGTCGCTCATATTTATATAGTTTAAAGTTTTAAATAATTAAAATGAATATACTGCTGAAACAGTAGCCCTAAAATTGCCTACTACATTCTCATCACCAGAAATAGACAAATCACTTTTTGTTTTTCCGTGAGTAGCTGAAGTGTACTCAAATTCTGGTGTCAATCTAAATTTATTTTGTTTAAAATCGACTCTCGCAGAAGCTCTCCACATATCCTTTACTCCACGAGTTGCTGTAATTCCTCTTGCATAGATATTTACTGGTGCA
Organism: Flavobacterium aureirubrum; assembly: GCF_038739835.1. Lineage (NCBI taxonomy): Bacteria > Pseudomonadati > Bacteroidota > Flavobacteriia > Flavobacteriales > Flavobacteriaceae > Flavobacterium > Flavobacterium aureirubrum. The sequence goes on along the minus strand of NZ_JBCGDO010000021.1, from coordinate 31,581 downwards.
ACTGTTGAAGAAGTTCCTTCTTGATTTGTATAACCAAAGAAAAAACCAGGAGCTGTTTTTTTATTATTACTTGCGATATCAATCCAAGCAGCATTGGTTTTAATTCCTTCATAAGTTACAGGATTAGAACCATTTGCATAACTAGCATAGCCACCTAACATAACCAGGTGATGCAAATTTTCTCCGCTAATACCATATAATTTAACATGAAATTTTTCATTATTATATTTCAGGTATGCTACTAAAGATGTTGAATTTAAAGTTTCATTCGATTTTAAAATTACAGCAGGAACTGCGGGATTTGTTCCATTTATAGGAATTGCTGGTGTAATAACAGACTCAATTAACGGTTTGTTTGGGTAAAATTCAGCCCCAAAACCCGCTAAGATTGTTTTGCTACGGTATTCAATTTTACCATGCATTGCGGGAATTATACTATTATAAACAGGAGAATTTTGATTTCCATCGGCAGGAAATGCACCAAATTCGCGGTCTTTATAAGCTATAAACGAAAACTTAAATTTGTCATTTAAATTTTGATCAAATCTAAATTGAGTAGCCCATCCAAAAGGATTAAACGGAATTCCTGTCGAGAAGTTTGCTACACCTGGAAAAACTTCAGGAATAAATGTAGGATACCAAGTTTGACCAAAGGTTATAGAATTATTTTTCCACTCTAATTTTGCATACGCATGACGTAATCGAAGCAAAGCTATCGACTGTTGTGTGTTACCAAAAAAATCACCCTCAACTATACCATAAACTTTTGCGCCCCAAACATCAGGACCAGTCGCTTTCACTCCTATTCTTGAAACAACCGATAAAAAGTTGGAAGCACCAGTTTGATTAATGTCCTGACCGTTGGCATCTAATTTTTCGTCCAATGGCCACAAGTTTAAATGATACTCTCGTACTTGTGCTGATTGTCTTGTATCCCAACTGTAATCCACACGAGCGAATCCAAAAACTTCAACTTTGTATGGTTTTTCAGCTGTTACAGTTGATGTTGTTGATTGACCACTTACGACATAATATAAGCTCAAAAATGACAACATAATAAATTTATTCATAAGGTTTAAAATTTGGTTAGTAATTGTTTAACGGTACCAAATTCTAATTTTTTGTGAATGAAAAAAATTATGATATATATATTTGTAAATACTATAGCTAATCTTTAAAACGCTCCCATTTAATAAGCATAAACTTGTCGCCAAGTTCAGTAATAATCATACCTGCGCCTTTAAGTATGTCCTTATTTTTTAAAAACTCTACCAATTCCAGGTGATTATAAATCTTGTAGGTTGGATGATAGTCGGTGTGATTAGGTTTGGTGATTTTAAATTCTTTTACCCAATTACTAACTGTAACATGTGAAACACCTAAAATACGCTCAATTTCTCGGTAACTAACCCCTTCTAAATAGAGTTGCAATGCTTTGGTCACATAGTAGTTATCAATCTTTTTACCTAATTTGTTTACTGTGAAATAATAATTACATTTTTTGCATAAAAACCGCTGTCTGTCTTTGATAACACCACTTTTTACTACGGCTTCGTTTTGGCATTTAGGACAAGCTAAAATTTCCATATATATAAATTTTGCATAAATATACTTAATTAGCAAATATGTAAAAACGATATTTATATTTTTTTTAGATAAAAATTACATTTACCACAAAATAATAAGCTTAAATTTATCAAAATACAACTTAAAACTCATTAGAGGAATAATAATAAAGATATATCTTGCTAATTAGCTTAATTTAGAAATTAGCAATCTTCTAAAAAATTTCAGAAAAATAGTTTTAATTTGTAATAAACAAATACCACTATGCAATTCAACCCAAACAACCTTGAACGTTCCGCAATCTATAAATTACTGACAGGTTCAATTATTCCTCGTCCTATCGGCTGGATTTCTTCCATTAGCGAAGACGGTATCAACAACCTTGCTCCTTTTTCTTATTTCAACATGCTCGGCGATGATCCCCCACATCTCATGTTTTCAACCGGAATTGGTAATCGTACCCAAAAGGATACTCTTGTTAATGTTCTGGCAACCAAACAATTTGTTGTCAATATGGTTACTGAAGAATTGGTTGAACAAATGAATATCACAGCAAAAGCAGTTCCTTATGATGTTGACGAATTTGAATTAGCGGGTGTAACGCCAATTGCCTCCAAAAAAATAAAACCAATGCGAGTTAAGGAAAGTCCCATAAATTTTGAATGTGAATTAGTCCATCATTATTTTCTTGAAGACCATAAAAATGGTGGAGCTTGTGTCCTAATTGGTCGAATAGTAATGATGCATTTTGATGAAACTGTTTTAGCAGACAATTATAAAATCAATCTGGAGAACTACAACCCTATTGCACGATTAGCAGGTTCTAATTATGCTAAACTAGGAGAATTGTTTTCCATAAAAAGAATAATTGAGTAAGAATTTCAGATTTAAGAAATTATACAGATTTTTAAAATTATTCAAATTTCTTTTATCTGAGTTCAAAAAAAATTAAAAATAAAAAAACAAATCAGCGATAATTCGCGTTGCAAAGCATTCGATTTATCCGCGTTCCATAAAATTATGAAAATAGCAGTTATAGGTGGCGGTCCTGGTGGACTTTACTTTTCGATACTTACCAAAAAAGCAAAACCCGATTGGGAAATAACTGTCTTTGAAAGAAATAAACCTGATGATAGCTTTGGCTTTGGAGTTGTTTTTTCAGATGAAACCTTAAGCGAATTTCTAAAAAGAGATATGCAGTCTTATGAATTAATTCGCTCCAATTTTGCCTATTGGGATGACATTATAATTGCTCGAGATGGACAAAGTGTAAAAATTGCAGGAAATGGATTTTGTGGCTGTTCCAGAAAAAAATTGTTACAACTATTGCACCAACGTTGCCAAGAAGAAGGCGTAAAGCTGCACTTCGAACAAAATGTAGACGACTTATCGCAATTTTCAAACTCAGATATCATTGTCGCTTGTGATGGTATCGGAAGTCAGGTCAGAACGCAGTTTCAGGAGCAATTTGGAACCAAAATAGTATTGAAACAAAATCGTTTTGTGTGGTGTGGTTCAACAAAACCATTAGATGCGTTTACTTATTTTTTTAGAAACACGCCACACGGATTGATTGTAGCTCATTCTTATCAATACGAACCTGGAATGAGCACATGGATTTTTGAATGTAGTAATGAAACTTGGGAAAAACATGGGTTTGAAATCAGCAATGAAGCCGATACCATTGCTAGAATTGAAAACATATTTGCGCAAGAATTAGATGGTCATTCGTTAATTACAAACAAATCACATTGGCGTCAATTTCCTCATGTTACCAACGAAAAATGGTATCATAAAAATATCGTTCTTCTCGGCGATGCCAAAGCAACTGCACACTACTCCATCGGTTCAGGAACAAAATTAGCCATGGATAGCGCCATTGGTCTGTCTGATGCTGTTTTAGCAAATCCAAACGATGTTCAAGCTGCTTTTCAACAGTATGACAAATCCCGAAGAAATACCGTTGAGATGATACAACATGCAGCATTAGTATCGCTTGATTGGTTTGAAAATATGGATAGAAATAACCAACATCCATTTTACCAATTTGCATTCGGATGCATGACACGTTCTAAAAAAGTAACTTTCGAAAATTTAAAATTAAGAGATGAAAGTTTTACAAATAAAGTTCTAGAAGAATTCAATGACAATTGCAATATCAATTTCAAAAATCAATCGGCTGCTTTTTCAACCTTTAGACTTCGAGATTTACAATTGCAAAACCGAATTGTAATGTCATCCATGGGACAATATTCAGCAAAAAATGGGCTGGTAAACGATTGGCATTTTCAACATTATACATCGAGAGCAATTGGCGGTTTAGGATTAATAATGACTGAAATGACAGCTGTTTCAGAAACTGGACGTATTACTTTAGGTTGTACAGGTATTTATAATGAAAATCAAATAATTGAATGGAAAAGAATAACTAATTTCATTCATCAAAATACACTAACTAAAATCGGAATTCAATTAGGTCATTCAGGTCGAAAAGGTGCTACAAAAAAACCTTGGGAAAATGAATTTACTTGTCCCGAGACTTCGGGATGGGAATTAATTTCCGCCTCAGCAATTCCGTTTAATGAAAATGCTGCAACACCAAAAGAAGTGACGTTATCAGATATGGATTTGATAACTTCACAATTCGTCCAAGCAACAAAAAATGCTACCGAAGCCGATTTTGACATGATTGAATTACAAGCACATCACGGATTTTTATTGGCTTCCTTCCTATCGCCATTGACAAATATTCGAAATGATGAATTTGGCGGAAGCATCGAAAACCGATTAAAATTTCCTTTACGTGTTTTCACCGAAATGCGAAACGTTTTTCCAAAAGAAAAACCCATGTCGGTTCGAATTTCAGCAACAGATTGGGCAGAAAACGGAATTTCTGAAGAAGATGTAATCGCAATTGCAACGGCTTTTAAAAACGCTGGAGCAGATATCATAAATGTATCATCTGGAAATACTGTAGCTAATCAAAAACCACAAACAGGCAGAATGTGGCAAGTTCCGTTTTCAGATACCATTCGAAATACAGTACATATTCCAACAATTACAGCTGGAAACATAACTGATATTGATCAAATAAACACCATAATTTTAAATGGTAAAGCTGATTTAGTGGCTTTAGGGAAACCGTTGTTGCTCGATGCTAATTTTGTACGCAACGCGCAAGCCTATGAACAATTTCAACCTGAAGATATTCCAAATCAATACAAAATGGGAATTTCACATTTATATCCATTAAAAGCTTCAGAACGAAGACAAACCGAAGGAATGAAAAAAGCGTTGAAACCGAAGAGTAATAAAAAGTAAAAAGCTGAATATTGTATGATTGTATATTGTAAAGTTGTACCAATATACTGTTATACAATATACAATATACAATTTTTCAAATGAAACATTACGAAGATAATTTTGCACACAACAATCTTCCTAATCAGGATTTACAACCTGATTATACTTTCTTGGATTTACCTCAATTCAGTCATTCAGATCCCGAAATTTCGGGACTAAATTGCGTTCATCGATTACTGGATTTTCATATCGAAAATGGAAACGGTAACAACATTTGCATTCGTACATTCACAGAAACTTGGACCCATCAAGATTTATATGAAAAAGCAAATCAAATTGCTCATGTTTTAGTGGATGATTTGGGATTAAAATCTGGAAATAGAGTTTTAATTCGTTCTGCCAATAATCCAATGATGGTCGCTTGTTGGTTTGCCATTCTAAAAGCTGGCGGAATTGTAGTTGCAACAATGCCACTTCTTCGCTCCAAAGAATTAACAACCATAATTAATTGTGCCGAAATCAGTCATGCTATTTGCGACAGCGAATTATCCGAAGAAATGAATTTAGTAAAATCAGATTTTCTACAAGAAGTCAGTTTCTTCAGAAATGGTTCCGTCCGAAAATTTGGGGATTCGGGATTGGAACAATTAATGGCTACCAAACCCATAACTTTTGATAATTTTCATTCCAAAGCTGACAGTGTTGCGCTAATAGGTTTTACATCAGGAACAACAGGTTTGCCAAAAATGACGGCTCATTACCACAAAGACCTTCTGAATATTTGCGAAGCATTTCCAAATTATTCATTACAACCAAAACAAAATGATGTGTTTACAGGAAGTCCGCCAATTGGATTTACCTTTGGTCTAGGTGGATTGGTTTTGTTCCCAATGTATTTTGGAGCATCAACTTTTTTAATCGAAAAACCTTCGCCAGACCTTTTGCTGCAAGCCATTCAAGATTACAAAATAACCGTATGTTTCACAGCACCAACAGCTTGGCGAATTATAACAACTAAAGTAAACGAATTTGATATTTCCAGCTTACGCAAATGTGTTTCAGCAGGAGAAACTTTACCCTTGAAAGTTTGGCAAGATTGGTATGAAACTACTGGTTTGAAAATCATCGATGGTATTGGCGCAACCGAACTTTTGCATATCTTTATATCGTCCAACGAAACCAACATCAAACCTGGCGCAACTGGTTTAGCAATAACGGGTTACGAAGCTAAAATTATTGATACAAACGGAAATGAAGTCCCAAGAAATCAAGCCGGAAAATTGGCCGTTCGTGGCATTACAGGTTGTAAATATCTTAATCGTGAAGAAAAACAAAAGGAATATGTCGAAAACGGTTGGAACATCACGGGCGATATATTTCGTCAAGACGAAGACGGCTATTTTTGGTTCGTAGCTCGTGGCGACGATATGATTATTTCCGCTGGATACAATATTGCAGCGATTGAAGTAGAAAGTGTTTTACTAACCCATGAAGCTATTTTAGAATGTGCAGTTGTGGGTTTGCCCGACGAAGAACGTGGTATGTTAGTTTGTGCACACATTGTTTTAAAAGAGCAATCAAACGCTACAGAAAACATGAAAAATCACATTCAACATTGGTTCAAGCAAGTCGCTGCGCCATACAAATATCCAAGAGTAATTTATTTTGTTGAAACATTACCCAAAACAGAAACCGGTAAAATTCAACGATTTAAATTGAAAAATTAGTTTTTTTGGAGCTATTTCCAGCTTTACACTGCAATCTTTTTATTTATAAAGATAAATAAAAAGGATTTCCGTTTCAATCTGGGCTAAAACATCAGGAATGACTAGTAACAAATTTAAAATCCGTGTTAATCTGTAAAATCAGTTTAATCCGTGGCAAAAAATAAATAAAATAGATAAAATAATCAGAATTCGTACAAATTTGTACTATTCGAATAAAAAATAACAAATGAAATTCATAAAACAAGAAAAAATACGTTTCAAACACATCGACTACGCCGGAATAGTGTTCTATCCCCGATTTTTAGAAATGCTCAACGATTTAGTGGAAGATTGGTTCGAGGAAGCATTAGAAAGACCTTTCTCCAAAATGCACGAAACGAATGGTATTCCAACAGTAGATTTGAAAGTGCAATTCAAAAACGCTGCTAGAATTGGCGAAATTCTAACCAAATCACTTTGGGTAAAAGAACTAAAAAACTCCTCTATCATCTGTGGATTTCAATTTATAAACCAACAAGAAAAAACCGTACTCGAAGGCGAAGTAACGCTAGTAAACGTAGCCATTCAAGAAGACCGACAAAGCATCAAAACCGAAGCGTTCAATGAGAAAATGAAAAATAATATTTTAAATTATATTCAGTCTTAATACTTAATACTCCAATCTTAATACTCCCAAATGGAATTCAAAAAATTCAAAGCCGCCACCGTACAAACGTCACCTATTTTTCTCAATGTAGAAAAAACAATAGCCAAAGCGATTTCTTTTGTGAAAGAAGCTAGCAGTAATGGCGCACAACTCATTGCGTTTCCCGAAGTGTTTGTGGCTGGTTATCCCTATTGGAACTGGATTATGACACCCGTACAAGGCAGCAAATGGTACGAAGAATTATATAAATCATCTGTAAAAATTACCGATAATTCATTGAAACCGTTATTTCAAGCGGCAAAAGATTTTAATTGTCATATCGTTATCGGAATCAACGAACGTGGGGACAGTTATGGCGAAATTTACAACACCAATCTTATTATTGACAATCACGGAAATCTGATTGGAAAACATAGAAAATTAGTGCCAACTTGGGCAGAAAAACTCACTTGGACATCAGGCGATGGTTCTTCTTTAAAAGTTTATAACACAGAAATCGGTCCGATAGGAACATTAGCTTGTGGTGAAAACACCAATACATTAGCACGATTTACATTGTTGTCACAAGGCGAATTAATTCACATTGCCAACTACATTTCGCTTCCAGTTGCGCCACCAGATTACGATATGGCAGAAGCCATAAAAATTCGTGCCGCAGCACATTCATTCGAAGGAAAATTATTTACTATCGTTTCGTGTTCGACGATTTCGCAAGAAATAAAAGATGCCTTGCGTGCCGATGTTCCCAATGTTGATGAACTTTTAACTAGAAAAAATTCTGCATTTTCAGGATTTATTGGTCCCAATGGTGCTGTAATTGGTGAACCTTTAATCGACGATGAAGGAATTGTCTATGCCGATATCGATTTGCAGAAATGCATCCAACCCAAACAAATGCACGATATTCTCGGACATTACAATAGATTTGATATTTTTGATTTGCGAGTAAACATTGCTCCTACTCGAAAAATCACGTTTATTGATAACCATGAAGAATTTAATAAAAGATAGCAATTAAACCATTAAGGAATTAAGTTTCATTAAGAGATAACTTAATTTTCTTAACTATCTTAATGGTTAAAAAAAATAATAATTATGAACGAAAATCATTCAGACAATCAAATAGGAAGAGCTCGAGTGCAAGACACACCCGAACTAGAGGCCTATTACAAAGAATTAGAAACTCTTGGAGCTGGTGCCTTATGGACCGTTGCTAACGATATCGAACCTTGGGAACCAAGAAGTTCATCAGTTCCAATGCTTTGGAAATACGATGATTTACGTGAATTAGTACTAAAATCATCCGAATTAGTTACGCCAGAACAAGCAGGAAGACGCGTTGTTTATTTAGTAAACGACAAACGAAAAGACGTTTCTGCAGCCGTTGGTTGGTTGTACACAGGAATTCAAGTTACTCGTCCAGGCGAAAGCACATCGGCACACAAACACAAAGCGTCAGCATTACGTTTCATTATGGAAGGCGAAGGCGGATATACCGTTGTTGATGGAAACAAAATCACATTTGAAGTCAACGATTTTGTGATTACTCCAAATTCCACTTGGCACGAACACGGCGTTGATGCAAACGGAAAAACCTGCATCTGGCAAGACGGATTGGATATTCCGTTGGTAAATGCTTTAGAGGCCAATGATTATGCAGTTTATGATGGCAAACAACCATTAGATTTTCCAGTAAATTATTCGCCAATAACTTACGGAACTTCGGGATTTATTCCAGCCGATAAAGTCTGGGACAAACCCTATTCTCCTTTATTCAAATATTCTTGGAAAACCGTTTATCCAGCATTATTGGAAGCTGTAAAAGTGAATGAAATCAATCCTTTTGACGGAATTTTAATGCATTATTCCAATCCGTTAACTGGTGGACACGTTATGCAAACAATGGGCGCATCGATGCAATTATTACCAGCCAATTTCAAAGGAAAAGCGCATAAACATACAGGTTCGTTTGTGTACCAATGTGCCAAAGGAATCGGCTATTCCATCATCAACGGAAAACGATTTGACTGGAAAGAACGGGATATTTTCTGCGTTCCAAGTTGGGCATGGCACGAACATCATAATTTATCCAAAACGGAAGATGCATGTTTGTTCTCGTTCAACGACTTACCAGTTATTGAAAAATTAGGATTGTATCAGTCTCGAGAATTAGAAGAAAATAATGGAAATCAGAAAATAGAATAAAGAGAAAAGAATAAAGAGAAAAGAATAAAGAAAATAGACATTGCATAATCACTAAAAAAAACTTTGCGAACTTCGCGTCAAACTTAGCGTTCTTTGCAGCTAAAAAAAAATATGAAACTACTTACCTACAAAGCATTTAAAACATTTTTGTTTTTTATTTTACTATTAATTTCAAGTGTAAACCAAGCACAAAAGGTTGATTTTACTAGCATTACAATAAATCAAAAGGATTATTATCAAGAGTTGGATTTTGAACTAGTTTTAAAGAAAATTATAATTCCCGTAACGATAAATAATAAAACCTATAAATTCTTATTGGATACTGGTGCGCCAAATATAATTTCTAATACCGTTTTAAAAGAGTTAGAAATTGAAAATCAAAAAAATATTTCAGTTTCAGATGCTAATAATAAGCAGCAAGAGATGAATCTTGTACTTGTAAAGTCTATTAAAATAAATGATTTAGATTTTCGAAACTCAGCAGCTATCGTATCTGATTTAAACAATCATTTCCTTTTAAAATGTTATGGAATTGACGGTTTTATTGGTAGTAATTTATTACAAAACTCAGTGCTTAAAATAAGTTTAAAAGATAAAAAAATAGTTATTACTAATGATGTTAAAAAACTTAAACCTACCGCCAAACCCACAAAATTAAAACTAGTTGGCGCACAAAAATCACCTTTCGTTGCCTTAACAATTTCTGGAAAAAACTGCGATATAGGAACCGAATATGCACTTTTAGATACGGGAATGGACGGATTATATGACATTTCAAACCGCATCAACACACTGTTTCAAAAAGAAAATATCGTTGAAAAATTAGCCTCCAATATTGGAGCCGCCGATATTGGCCTTTTTGGAGTTAATGACTCAAAAGAACAACATCTTGTAAAAATCAATGCACTAAAAATTAATCAGACCAGTTTTGAAAATATCATAACGACAACTACAGATGACGATAACTCCCGAATAGGACTTGATTTACTGAAATACGGAGATGTTATTATTGATTTTAAAAACAAAAAATTCTATTTTGAAGCCGAAGAAAAAATCAATTTAAACGATAAACAGCCACCAGTGTCATTGTCATTCAATGAAAATCATAAGATAATTATAGGACATGTATGGAATAACGATTATTTGGATAAAATTCAATTTGGTGATGAAGTGATACGTTTGGATAGCTACAATTTTAGAGAAATGAACACTTGTGATATTTTAATGACCAGACAATTAATTAAAGAAAAATCAAGCTATGAAATGGAAATTTTAAGAAAAGACAACACTACCTTTACAATAAAAATTGAAAAATAATGAAACTACTTACCTACAAAACACAAGACACCGAACCAAGATTAGGCTTCATCCATAACAATCAAGTAATTGACATGGAGGATTTTGGCGAAATATCCAATTTCCCATTGCCAAATGATATGTTGGATTTAATCGACATGGGATATGAAATAATTGCCGAAATCACCGAAATGATTTCAGAAACTCCAGAAAATTTCTTCGAAGAAATCTGTTATGAAATGGACGAAGTAACCATCCTCGCTCCTATTCCGAAACCACGAAAAAACATCATCGGAATAGGTTTAAATTACACGGAACACGTTGCAGAAAGTGCTCGAACATTAGACACAACTGGAAAACTTCCTCAAAAACCAATCATTTTCTCAAAACCACCAACAACCGTTACATCCACAAATACCGAAATCATCAAAAACACAAAACTAACCGAACAATTGGATTGGGAAGTGGAATTAGCAGTGGTAATTGGTAAAAAAGGAAAATATGTTGCTAAAGAAGATGCAATGGATTATGTTTTTGGATATACTGTAATCAACGATATTTCGGCTCGCGATTGTCGTCGTGAAGGTCAATGGATTGTTTCAAAAGGACAAGACACTTTTGCACCAATGGGACCAATTTTAGTTACCAAAGACGAAATCGAAAACCCACACAATTTGAATTTATCACTAAAAGTAAACGGTGTTGAAAAGCAAAACTCCAATACCAAATTTCTACTTTTCAACATCAATGATTTAATTGAAGATTTAAGTATTGTTTTCACTCTAGAACCAGGCGATATCATTGCAACCGGAACTCCATCAGGCGTTGGCGCAGGAAGAAATCCGCAAGAATGGTTATATGATGGCGATGTGGTTGAAGCATCTGTAGAAGGCATTGGAACGATTGTGAATACGGTTAAAGAGATTTAAAATTAGTGTTCAGTAAACAGTTTTTAGTGTTCAGTTTTTTGAGCAACTTATAAACTTTTAAACCTTAAACTTTTAAACAATGAAATTTAGAATAGGACAAATAGTTCCATCTTCAAATGTAACGATGGAAACCGAAATACCAGCTATTTTTCGTTCTCGTGAAACCATTTTGCCAGAACGTTTTACTTTTCATTCAAGTAGAATGCGAATGAAAAAAGTAACTAAAGAAGAACTCGAAGCCATGGATGCCATGAGTTTGAAATGTGCTCAAGAACTTTCTGACGCACATGTTGACGTTATGGGTTATGCGTGTTTGGTTGCTATTATGAGCATGGGAAGAGGTTATCATTGCGTTTCTGAAGTAAATTTACACCAAGAAACGGTTGCCAACGACTTTCCTACTCCAATTGTAACTTCGGCTGGCGCTTTAATTAATGGATTAAAAGTTTTGGGTGCGAAACAAATTTCGATAATTACACCGTATATGAGACCTTTAACCGATATGGTTGTAGATTACATTGAACATCAAGGCATCAAAGTAAAAGAAAGTATTGCTTTGGAAATTCCAGATAATTTGGAAGTGGCGGCTCAAAATCCGTTGAATTTATTGGAAATTTACAAGCAATTGGATTTAACTGATGTCGATGTTTTAGTAGTTTCGGCTTGTGTTCAAATGCCGTCTTTGGAAGCAATTGATTTAATTCAAGCTGAATGTGGAATTCCTGTTACCTCTGCCGCAGTTTGTACTACCTTTGAAATGATGAAAAAGTTAGGAATTGAAGCAAAATCAGCTATTGGTGGCGAATTACTGAGTGGAAAATATTAATCTTAGCTGATTTAAGTTGCTTCAGGTTTTAATTAAAGTCTTCATTTTTCTAGTTAAATATTTTCACCAATAATTCTTTTAGTAAATCACTAACAGGTAGTGCGTTGGCGCCAACACCTTTGCTTTTGACATCTAAATCACGAATAGCGGCAATAACACTACTTACTTTTTTCATCGGGTAATTTTTTGCAGCCACGATATAATCGTTCACAAAAAAGGGATTAACCCGGAGCACTTTGGCCACGTTGCTGGGCGATTTATCTTTTAATCCGTGATATTGTAGCAAACTCGAGAAAAAAGAAAACACTTGACCATTTACTAAAACTAGCGGATTTTCTTTTTGGTTTTGAGCAAAATACTCTGCAATTTGATAGGCTTTTAGTTGATTTTTAACACCAATCGCATTTCGGAATTCAAACGCATTATAATCTTTACTAAAACCGATGTTTTCTTCAATATGATGAGGTGTTATCGTACTTCCTTTTGGTAAAATAATTTCTAGTTTTGTTAGCTCATTAGAAATTCTGCTCAAATCAGTTCCCATAAAGGCGACTAACATAGCATTTGCTTTAGGCTCAATTGATAAACCTCGTCCTTGTAAAACGCGATTAATCCACTGTCCTACCTGGTTTTCATACATTTTTTTGCTTTCAAAAACCAAACCGTGCTTAGTCAAGGTTTTAGTAATTTTTTTGCGTTTGTCGAGTGTTTTATATTTATAAGCCATAACCAAAACTGTTGTAGGTTGAGGATTTTCGGCGTACGATTCTAATTTATCAATAGTTTTAACTAAATTTTGTGCTTCCTTTACAATCACAACTTGACGTTCGGCCATCATGGGATAACGTTTTGCATTGGCAACAATATCTTCTATAGTAGTATCAACGCCATAAAGTACCATTTGGTTAAACCCTTTTTCGTCATCTGTCAACAAATTGTGCTCCAAATATTCCGTGATTTTATCAATATAATACGGTTCTTCACCCATCAAAAAATAAATAGGTTTGATATTACCTGCTTTGATATCGTTAATGATTTTAAGTACTTCGTCCAAAATAATTTGATTGTGTTAATGGCTACTAAAACTTGGAAGTTCGGGTAAAAAAATGTATTTTTCATTCTCAAAATCCATTTGGCAAAAGTAATGATTTAGACCATTAGTTACCATTAAGTACTTGGCTTTCAATTTTAAATTGTAACGTGCTATTTGATCAAAAGTTTCTTGTGTTATTTTTACATTTGTTGCTTTACATTCTACCAATAAAAATAGTTCTCCATTGGGCTGAAAAACAACAATATCATAGCGTTTCGTCAAATCATTAAGTTTAACTATTTTTTCGACATTAAGATGTGATTTTGGATAACTCTTCTCTTGCAGAAGAAACTGTATTGTATGCTGTCTGACCCATTCTTCGGCGTTTAAAATGATGAACTTTTTCCTAATATCATCAAAAATTGACACTTTATTTTCACTATTTTTGAAGCGAAATGAATAAGAAGGAAAATTGAGTTTTTGCATAAAGCAAATCTATTATCAAATATTTGAATAACCAAATTAACACTAACCTAATACCCATTGAAAAAAATAGCTGTCGTAATATTGAATTGGAATGGTTCAACACTATTAGAATTATTTTTACCTTCGATAGTTCGATATTCAACAGAAGCCTCAGTTTATGTAGCTGATAATGCATCAACCGATAATTCGATTGAAATTATAAAAACAAAGTTTCCAAGTATAACCATTATCCAAAATGATAACAATTATGGTTTTGCCAAAGGATATAACAAAGCTTTACAACAGGTTGAAGAAGATTACTATGCCTTAGTGAACTCAGATATTGAAGTGACTGAAGGCTGGCTTAGTCCAGTTCTTTCGCTTTTTGATAATTCACCCAAAGTAGGAATAATCCAACCAAAGATATTGGATTATAAACGGAGAGATTTTTTTGAATATGCTGGTGCTGCTGGTGGTTTCATTGACCAATATGGCTATCCGTTTTGCCGTGGACGCGTTTTTGAAACAATAGAAAGAGATAGCGGACAATATAATGATGAAACAGAAATATTCTGGGCAAGTGGTGCTTGTTTTTTTATTAGAAAAGACATTTTCAGAAAGCTAAATGGTTTTGACGGTGATTTTTTTGCCCATCAAGAAGAAATTGATTTGTGTTGGCGTGCTTTTAATTTAGGTTACATATCAAAATATACTTCAAAATCAGCAGTATATCATATAGGTGCTGCCACTTTACAAGAAAGTAATCCTAAAAAAACATTCCTAAACTTTAGAAACTCCTTGTTGATGCTTACCAAAAACTTACCTGCAAAGCAATTATTTCCCATTATCTTTGTAAGGCTTTGTTTAGACGGTTTAGCTGGAATACAGTTTCTTTTTACAGGAAAATTTGTGCATTGTTTTGCGATAATTCGAGCTCATTTTTCATTTTATGGAATGATAAACAAAGTACTAAAGAAAAGAAATGGTTGCTACACTGATAATTATTTTCATGTTAAATCCATTGTTTACCATTACTTCTTAAAAAATGAAGCAACTTTTAAAATCAAATATTAACAAGATTTTATAATTCTAAATTTGTATTTAAAATTAATGTCACCGTATTTTTGTTAAAATTTTAAATCTAACAACTTATGAAAAAAGTAATTGTTGTCCTGTCATTAATTTCATTTACGTTGACTTCTTGTGTCTCAAAGAAAGAGTTTGCTGCACTTGAGGCAAAAAATAAAGAGTGTCAAGATTTACTAAATTCTGCTACGGTAAAATTAAACGTTTGTTTATCCGAAAAGGAAGCGCTTTTGAAACAAGCAGAGTATTTAAAACAAACTAATTCAGACTTGATCAACAGTTCTAAAGAAATGACTGTTTTATCTGCTAAAGGTGCACAAAATATTGAGAAAGCATTGGAAACTATTAAAGAAAAAGATCTAAAAATTTCGAGAATGCAAGATGCTTTGACTAAAAAAGATAGTGTTACGCTTGCACTTGTTACCAGTTTAAAAAGTTCCGTAGGAATTTCTGATCCAGATATTGAAGTAAATGTCGAAAAAGGAGTAGTTTTTATTTCAATTGCTGATAAATTATTATTTAAAAGTGGTAGTTATAACGTGAGTGATAGAGCTAGGGAAGTATTGGCCAAAGTGGCTAAAGTGGTTAACGACAAACCTACTTTTGAGTGCATGGTTGAGGGTCACACAGACAATGTTCCTTATACAGGAAATGGTGTTTTATTAGACAATTGGGATTTAAGTGTTAAACGTTCCACAGCTATTATTAGAGTTCTAGTTAATGATTTAGGTGTTAAACCATCACAATTAATTGCCGCTGGTCGTGGCGAATTTATTCCTTTAGTAGAAAATACTTCTGCTGATAATAGATCTAAAAATAGAAGAACCCGCATCGTTGTACTTCCTAAGATTGACGAGTTTTATGAAATGATTGAAAAAGAAATGAAAAATCCTAGGAAATAAGTAATAATAGACATCGATATCAATCCGATAAAAAACGTCCTGATTATTCAGGGCGTTTTTAGTTTTTTGTAAATGTATAATTTAATGGTAACATGTCTCCAACTCTTTTTAGAGATATAGGACCAGAAAAATAAACATCCCGTATACTCAAGTTATTACCAAATTGATCTATATAAATTGTATCCGATAAAAATTTAACTTGCGACTGTTCTTTACCATTGTATAAGAGTCCAACCGATGCAATATAGCCAACTGCTTTTTCTTGCTTTTTAATGGAAACTTTGTATTTATCATTTTCAAAAGAAACTTCAAAAAAATCGGATGGATTTACCAAAAAACCTTTAGAAAAAATTTGAAATTCACTTTTACTCCAAGTGCCATTAATCAAATTCCTGAAAAAATTAACAGTCGAACCTTGATAGGCATTATCTCTATTTTTAGTAATCTTTGGGTTACTCACAATATCTTCAAATTGCGATAATCCAGCATAGTAACTGCTTTGCAACGTCTCTACACTTAAGCTCAAATGAGTAAAAGTTGCTTCAAAATCTACTAATTCGTAAGTTACTTGATAACCCAATAGAGGATTGATTATTAGTAAAGGTTTATCTGATGACGCTTTTAAAATCAAACTTTTTTCGTCGTAATCAAAATCAATGTCGGCTTCATTTTTTATGATTGATTTTAGTCCAAAACGTGTTGAACCAAGGAAACGATCTTTAAATAATCGCATCATTTCTTTTCTTGAAAAACGCTGTTTTTTAACCACAACTTCTTTAAGCTTTGTAACAGATGCTTCCATCGCAATTAGCAATTGCTGACTTGGAGCATAATCTTCTATAAAAACAGTTTGATATCCGATGTAACTTACTACAAGTGGTCGTTTTATTGCGCTATCATAACGAATGGTAAACGCTCCATTTTCATCAGTTGAAGTTGCAATTGTTGTTCCGTCGTAATACACTGACGCACCAGGAATTGGTAGGTTTAAATCATCGACAACTCTACCTTTTAAGTTTTGTGAAAATGCAATACTATTTAGTAAACCAAAAAATAGCAGCAAAACAGTACTTTTCATGATCTAAATTATGTTGGGATCGCCTTTTCCTTCACGAACGACGACAGGTTCAAAAGCCGTTAAATCAATAATAGTAGAACCAATATTATCGCCATAACCGCCATCAATAACTAAATCTACTTTGTTTTGCCATTTCTCAAAAATCAATTCCGGGTCAGTAGAATACTCTAAAACCTCGTCTTCATCATAAATAGAAGTGGACACAATTGGGTTGCCAAGCATTCGGACAATTTCTAGTGCAATATTGTTATCAGGAACACGAATTCCAACGGTTTTCTTCTTGCGGAATTCTTTCGGCAAATCATTATTACCTGGCAAAATAAAAGTGTATGGTCCAGGCAGAGCTCTTTTTAATATTTTGAAAGTAGCTGTATCAATTTGTTTCACATAATCAGATAAGTTACTTAAATCGTGACAAATAAATGAGAAGTTGGCTTTTTCTAACTTTATACCTTTTATTTTGGCAATACGTTCTAAAGCTTTTGTATTAGTTATATCACAACCCATACCATAAACTGTATCGGTTGGATAAATTATCAAACCGCCGTTACGCAAAACTTCAACTACTTTTTTAATGGCAGCTTCGTTAGGCTTATCTTCGTATATTTTTATGAATTCTGACATTTAATAGTTTAAAAGTTTAAAGTTGTTTAATCGTTTAAAGTTGTTTTATTAACCGGTTTTAAACCATTTTAAACAACTTTAAACTATTATTTCTTATCCAATCACATCCAACTTAGCAAATCGCAATAACAATTTTTTAATTCCTCCTACTTCAAATTTGATTTCTGCTTTTTTATCAGCTCCAGCGCCTTCTAGATTTATAATTTCACCTTTTCCAAAACGTTCGTGCATGACTATATTTCCAACAGTAAGTTTGTTGTCAAATAAATTACTTGTATTTGAATTGCTACCAATAGGTTTTAATTTACGAATAGTAGCAGAAGAAACAGGTTCTTCTCCATATTTTTTTGGTGGTGTTCCTGCAACAGGTTTTGTTAATCTCAATTTAGATTTATCAATATCACCAAAAATATCTAAATCCATCGTTGGTTTATATCGATAACCTCCAGCATCGGAAGGATTTATATACTCTAAATAGTCGTCTTTTATCTCTTCAATAAAACGTGATGGTTCGCTATCTACTAATTTTCCCCAACGATAACGTGATTGAGCATAAGTCAAATACGCCTGATGTTCGGCACGAGTTAAAGCCACATAAAATAATCGACGTTCTTCTTCTAATTCGCTTCGAGTGTTTAAACTCATCGCACTTGGGAATAAATCTTCTTCTAAACCCACTACAAAAACATAGGGAAATTCCAATCCTTTGGCTAAGTGAATAGTCATTAATGCCACTCTGTCGTCATCGCCAGTGTCTTTGTCTAAATCAGTAGCTAAAGCAACATCTTCTAAAAATTCTGATAATGAACCTCGAGCACCGTCAATTTCTCTTTGTCCTTCGATAAAGTCTTTGATTCCTCCCATCAAAGTTTCTATGTTTTCTATACGCGCAATTCCTTCGGGTGTGGCATCTTTTTTCAGTTCCTGAACCAAGCCTGTTTTTTTGGTTACATGTTCGGTTAAAACAAAAGCATCTTGCTGTTCGTTAATCACTTGAAAACTCTTAATCATGGTGACAAAATCTTCCAATTTTTGTTTGGTTCCAGCGTTGAGTTTCAAATCAATTTTATCGATGTTTTCCATCACTTCAAAAATAGAACGCTTATAATGATTGGCAGCTATGGTTAATTTTTCAACCGTCGTGTCTCCAATTCCTCTTGCCGGATAATTGATAACACGAACCAAAGCTTCTTCGTCTTTTGGATTAATGACTAATCGCAAATAACATAACACATCTTTGATTTCTTTTCTTTGATAGAAAGACAAACCGCCATAAATTCGATAAGGAATATCACGTTTTCGCAATGCATCTTCCATAGCACGAGACTGCGCATTGGTTCGATATAAAATAGCAAACTGACCGTTCAACATTTGATTGCGCATTTTTTGTTCAAAAATTTCACTAGCAACAAAACGTCCTTCTTCACCATCGGTTATGCTGCGATGTACTTTTACTTTTGGTCCTAAATCATTAGCAGTCCATACTATTTTATCGAGTTTGGTTTTGTTTTTATCAATGATGGAATTGGCTGCTTCTACTATATTTTTGGTAGAACGATAATTTTGTTCTAGTCTATAGGTTTGTACATTTTCATAATCCTTTTGGAAATTGAGAATGTTATTGATGTTTGCACCACGGAAAGCATAAATACTCTGCGCATCATCGCCAACAACACAGATATTTTGAAATCGATCACTCAAAGCACGAACGATTAAATACTGCGAATGATTGGTATCTTGATACTCATCTACCAAAATGTATCTAAAACGGTCTTGGTATTTTGCCAATACGTCCGGAAAACGATTGAGCAATTCATTGGTTTTTAACAATAAATCATCAAAATCCATGGCACCTGCTTTGAAACATCTTTCTACGTAATTGGCATAAATTTCGCCCAAACGCGGTTTTTTGCTCATGGCATCAGCTTCTTGCAATTCGGGATTATTGAAATAGGCTTTTACGGTAATTAAAGAGTTTTTATAGGATGATATTCTACCTAAAATTTGTTTTGGCTTATAAATGTCTTTGTCTAATTGCATTTCTTTGATAATGGCCGAAATCAATCGAACACTATCTTGCGTGTCATAAATGGTGAAATTTGATGGATAACCTAGTTTGTCGGATTCGCTTCTGAGAATTCGAGCAAAAACGGAATGAAAAGTTCCCATCCAAAGGTTTTTGGCTTCTGCAGCGCCAACAATATCACCGATACGCTTTTTCATTTCACGTGCGGCTTTATTGGTAAATGTCAATGCCAAAATATTAAATGCATCCACACCCAAACTCATCAAATAGGCAATTCTAACGGTTAGCACTCGTGTTTTTCCCGAACCTGCACCAGCAATGATAATCATTGGACCATCTTTTTGAAGAACTGGCGCTTGTTGGGCTTCGTTGAGTTGGGAAATGTATTGTTGCATTTATTTAATTGGCTAAGTTGCTAAGACGCTGAGTTTATAATCGTATTGGACAAATTTAACGTTACTTAAGGTGACTTGCAACCCAATTTATGGCTACTTATTAACAGTTAATAACATCTAAATTTAGGTAGTTTATGTAAAATTGGTGTTCATAACCAATAATTTGGGGTTCTTAATAGATATTTTGCGGTTCCTAACCTATAATTTGGGGTTCGTTACCTATAATTTGGGGTTCGTTACCTATATTTTGGGGTTGTTAACCTAAAAATTTGATTTCGCAACCTATAATTTGGGGTTCATTACATCAAAATTGGGTTTTATAACTGCAATTTTTGGGTTATTCTATTATATTTGTCAACAATTTTTAGATGAAAAAAACTCATGAACGCAGATAAATTTTTAGAATTATTGATGTATACTGTTCCAGCAATTATTACCGGTGCGGTAGCTTATTATTTATTTGACAGTTACTTTAAAGACCAACAAAATACAAGACGGTGGTTATTGCAAAAAGAAAATCAAAAACATTCGTTGCCTTTACGTTTGCAAGCTTATGAGCGATTGGCTTTGTTTTTAGAGCGTATCAATCCTGCCAAATTGTTAATTAGAGTTTCGCCTTTGTCTACTGATAAAAATGACTATGTTAGATTATTGATACAACATATTGAGCAAGAGTATGAACATAACCTTACACAGCAAGTTTATGTTACTAATGAACTTTGGACGATGCTTTTAACTGCAAAAAATACTATTATCCAAAATATCCGAAAAACAGCACTTGATGAAAACATAATCAATGCCGATCAAGTGAGAGAAAAAATTCTAAGTAATATGCTTCAGGATGATGTGGCTACCAATGTGGCATTGGCATTTTTGAAAAGTGAAGTTTCAGAAGTTTTAGGATAAAAATCTAGTAATTGCGCGTTAAAAATCTTGATAACCCTAATTTTGCTACTAGTTTTTTTTTCGATAAAAAAGGCCAAAATTCACTATCAATAGGCTATAACTCGTAACTTTACGGTTCACTTAAAATGCAGAGTTATGTCAATTTTAACCGATGAACTTCTTGATGAAGCGTTAGCACATGTTCCAGGCTGGGTTTTTACCAACAATGGAATAGTAAAACAATTTGTATTTGTTGATTTTAATGAAACCATGGAAGTTATTACAAAGATAGCTACCGCTGCCGATGAAATGAACCATCACCCAGAATGGTCCAATGTTTACAACAAACTAGCCATTCGATTAACCACACATGATAGCAATGGTGTTACCACAAAAGACATCCGACTGGCTCACGCTATTGAAAAAATAATCAAAGAAATTCCGTTTAAAGAACCACGAAAGATTGAAAATGTTTGACAAAGATTAGCAATAGTCTATTTTGTAAACTTACTAATTCCATCTTTCAACCACGCCTCATACTCATTAATGTCAGGTGTATAACTGATAGGTTCGTTTAATTTTTGTTCCTTCAAATCTATCAAAACATAAAAAGGTTGGGTGTTGGTTTTATAACGTGTAATTATAAATTCAGTCCATTTATCGCCAATGGTTGTAATATCGTTTCCTGTTACTTTCGAAACTTTTTGCTCGTTTTTAGGCAGTTCTCTTTTGTCGTCAACATACAGCGAAATTAGAACTACATCATTTTTAAGGTGACTTAGTACTTTTTCATCCGACCAAACATTGATTTCCATTTTACGACAATTCACGCAGGCAAAACCTGTAAAATCAAGCAGTATAGGTTTGTTTACTTCTTTGGCATAAGCCAACCCTTTTTCATAATCGGTGAAAGTTACAATGCCGTGTTCTCCAATTTTTGCACCATCAGGTAAATTTTGCTTTACTGGAGCTGTGCTGCCAAAAAATCCAGTTGGACTTTCACTGTAGGTTTGTGGTGGCGGAAATGCACTGATTAATTTTAGCGGTGCTCCAAACAGTCCTGGTATCATGTAGATTGTAAAAGCAAATACTAACATTCCTAATGACAATCTACCGACTGATATATGTGGTAACGGACTATCATGTGGGGTTGTAATTTTTCCGAATAAATACAGTGCCCAAATACCAAAAATGGCAATCCAAATCGCTAAGAAAACCTCTCTCTCCAAAAGATGTAATTGAAAGACCAAATCAGCATTGGATAAAAACTTAAAAGCCAAAGCCAATTCCAAAAATCCTAACGAAACTTTAACCGTGTTAAGCCATCCACCTGATTTTGGCAAGGACTGCATCCAACTCGGAAACATAGCAAATAACATAAATGGCAAGGCCAAAGCAGTTGAAAAACCAAGCATTCCTACAATTGGCGCAATGCCACCTTTGGAAGCTGATTCTACTAAAAGCGTTCCCACAATTGGACCTGTGCATGAAAACGAAACTATAGCTAATGCCAATG
Source organism: Flavobacterium aureirubrum (assembly GCF_038739835.1). Lineage (NCBI taxonomy): Bacteria > Pseudomonadati > Bacteroidota > Flavobacteriia > Flavobacteriales > Flavobacteriaceae > Flavobacterium > Flavobacterium aureirubrum. Next base: position 9,073 of record NZ_JBCGDO010000021.1, on the reverse strand, counting down.
CCATAAAAAGTATGCCGATAATGCCACCTTTATCGGCTTGTTTATCCACTTTATTAGCCCAAGAATTGGGTAACATGATTTCAAAAGCACCTAAAAATGATACTGCAAAAACCACTAAAAGCAAAAAGAAGAAAACATTGAAATAAGCATTAGTTGATAGCGCGTTTAAAGCATCAGCACCAAAAATTCCTGTTATAGCTAATCCCAAAACCACATAAATGGCAATGATTGAAATTCCATACAGAATAGCATTGCGCTTTCCTTGTGCTGGATTTTTACTTTGTTTGGTAAAAAAGCTAACAGTCATCGGTATCATCGGGAAAACACATGGTGTCAACAAAGCGGCAAAACCGCCTAAAAATGCCAAAAAGAAAATAGTCCACAATCCTCTATCGTCTGGTTTTTCTTTGCTAGAAGTAGCTGCGATAGGTTCTGATTTGACCTTGGTTTGTGCCATCGCTTCAGTGTCAACAGGAATTGTATCACTGTTTGCCATAGGTAAAACTGAATTAATAGCCGTAGTTTTCGGTAATTGAAAAGTGAAATTAGCATTGTCGTTAATACAAGAATTTAAACATACTTGGTAATCCAATTTGGCTTTTATAACCGTTAAACTTGGATTAGTAATCTTTACCTTTTGGGTAAACGTTACTTTCTTTTCAAAGTAATATTCGTCAACTTCAAAAATATCGTTGTATTGTTTTTTATACGGACTTTCTTTTGTTTTACCCACTAATTCGTAGTTTCCTTTGGTATTTTCAAAACTAAAAACCGCTGGTAATGGCCCATTTTCGGGAGTAAATTGAGAATAAACGTGCCAACCTTCGTCAATCTTTCCTTCCATAATTAGATAAAATTCTGTTTCAGAAAGTTGCTCTATCTTGGTTGACCATTTTACTGGTTTTATAATCTGTGCATTAACATTGGCGAAAGCCAAAATAGTGCAAAGAAAAAAAAGTGCTTTTCTCATTATGTTGTATAATTTATTTTTAAAATTTTAGCGGTATTCTCCGCTACTTTAAATCTATCATCTTGGCGTTTACCGATAATCCAGACTATTTTTTCATTAGAACAGAGTAACCAAACAGTTGATTTATCAAGTAATGAAAATTTTTCATCTTTAAAAAACTTACTTAATTTCTTCTTACCATTCATCCCCAAAGGATAAAAAAAATCGCCTTCACTCCAACGACGAATAGTTAACGGAAACTGCAATTTATCTTCGTCGACAAATATAGTGTGACTTGAAGGATTTGAAATGTAACCTGCGTTACAAAACGATAGTTTTAAGGGAAATTTAACTTCACTTTGCTCCTTTTCTATCCAAAAAATTGCTTCATGAAATGGTTGTTGTTTTGCAAATAAGAGTAAAGTATCACGGTTTTTTAAAAGAATATGAGTTTCAGAAAAGACTTGTTTCCCCGATTGTGCATGGATTAAATCAGCAACTGCTGTCCAATCAGAAAAGCCAAAAGGTTGTAGCCAATGATACAAATAGGCTTGAGAATTTTGATATTCAAGTAACTTCACTAAGTCAATCGCAGTATGATTTTCGTCTTCACTTACCACTTTTGAATACAAACTTTTAGAAGCATCAATCGCTAATGATTCAGTCTGTTTCAAATGGCTTATCGTACTTTCAAACGAAGTAAGCAAACTACGATTGAGCTCTTTTAACACCGGAATAACATGGTGTCGTAGCTTATTTCTCAAATATTTATCTGAAGTATTACTACTGTCTTCTCTCCATGCGATTGAATTTTCATTGGCAAACGTTTCGATTTCATATCGTGAAAAAGGCAATAACGGGCGAATAACAGTTCCGTTTTGCGCTGGAATTCCGGTTAAGCCTTCAATTCCTGAACCGCGTGTAAAATTGATTAAAAAAGTTTCCAAACTATCGTCGAGATGATGTGCTGTCAAGATATAATCAAAACTATGATTTGATAGCAGCGAGTTAAACCATTCATAACGCAGGTTTCTTGCCACTACTTGAATTGGAAGTTTTTGTTGTTTGGCAAATGCTATTGTATCGAATTTTTGGACGAAAATGGGGATTTGTAATATTTCCATTTGAGATTTGACGAAGTTTTCATCTTCCTCACTTTCATCGCCGCGCAACTGAAAATTGCAATGTGCAACTACAAAATCTAATTGTAATTGATGACACAAATGCACTAAAACCATACTGTCAATTCCGCCGCTAACAGCAAGAAGCAGTTTCTTTTCTTTGAGAAAAGGAAGGTTAGTGTTGATATGATTTTGGAATTTTGAAGTCATATTTTAAGTCAAAAGGGAAAAGTGAAAAGGGATTAGTTATTCCTCTAGCTTTTTAATCAACGAATTTAACATTTTTTCGACTTCAATAGAAAGTTCTTTTATTTCTTCTAAATTTTCAACTTTAATATATTCTAAGTTTACTGCTATTTCTAACTGCGTTTGGTTTTCAAATAATGAACCTCTTGCTATTTGTAAAAATCTTGAATAATCTTTTCTATAATTTCTACCATAACCTTCTGCAATATTGGATGGAATTGAAATTGCACTTCTTCTAATTTGTGAAATTAATCCAAATTTTTCATCTGTTGGAAACTGCATAGTCATTTTGTAAACAAAAGCAACTAAACTCATTGACTTTTGCCAAACAATTAAATCTCTATAACTTGTCATATTTAATAATTTTAAACTTAATACTTTTTACTTATCCCTTTTCCCTTTAATTCAAAACCTCAAACATGGCTTTTGCTTTCAACAAGCACTCTTCATATTCCTGTTCGGGAATAGCTTCGGATGTAATAGCGCTTCCAACAGAAAATGATAGATATTGATTTTGAGCATTATACAAAATACTTCGGATAACCACATTGAAATCGAAATCTCCAACGGGTGTAAAATAGCCCACAGCTCCGCTATACAATCCTCGCTTGGTTTCTTCTAACTCTTCAATAATCTTCATTGCCGAAATTTTTGGCGCGCCAGTCATGCTTCCCATTGGGAAAGTGGTTCTGATAATTTCTATTGGAGAAGTTGAGTTTTCTACTTTAGAAGTTACAGTCGAAATCATTTGATGCACTTGTTCAAAAGAAAAAATTTCACATAACTCTTCTACTTCCACAGAACCTTTCAAAGCAGTGTGCGATAAATCATTACGAACTAAATCTACAATCATAATGTTTTCTGAACGTTCTTTTGGGTTTGCTGCTAATTCCTTTTTGGAGTTTTCATCCAAAATAGCATCTGAGTAACGCTTGGCTGTTCCTTTTATTGGTTGAGAAATCACCTTATTTCCTTCTTTTCTTAAATAACGTTCGGGAGAAGCGCAAAGCAGATAATGGTGATTGTTTTTAAAGAAAGTTGCCAAAGGTGGTTTGGAAATATTGTTTAATTTTTGGTAAATATCTATCGGATTTATACTAGCATTTTCAGCATAAAATTCCATACAAAAATTGGCTTCATAGATATCGCCACGATGAATGTGTTCGAGCATTGTGTGCGTTTTTGCAAGATAATCATCTCTGGAAATTCTTTGCTGAATTTGTGGTTTTTCGTGACTGCTTTCAGGATTACAATTATTCTGAATATCAAGAAAATCAGTTTCGAGCTCATCATCACATAAAAATAAGTAGTGGATTTCGAGTTCGTTTCCTTTTAATAAAAATAACTTTTTAGGTTGGAAAAAAAATAAATCAGGGAAACCTAAACCATCGAAATTAGATGATTGTAAATCTTCGGTATCATTTTTTAAATCATAAGACAAATAGCCAAATAACCAATCCTTGGTTTGCTGCTGGTATTGTTGTAAATCCTCAAAAGCATTATGGAAATCAGTTTTAATGGCTGTAAACGCGTCTATAGCAACAATAAAATCAAAGCTTGAGTACTTTGACGGATAATTATTAGAATCGAGTAAAACTACTTCGCGAAACTGTTGCGACCAATGTAATAATTGGTTTTTAATCTGTTCAGGATTTTCTAATTTTTTAGAAATAATAGTTCTCAAGTAGTTGATTTTTTTGGTATTCAAAATTACGACAAAAATAACTCTAACTACGAAAGAAGAAAGCTGAAAATTTTGGCACGCTTTTTAATACGAGGAAAGAAAGCATGTAACCCAAAATTCATTTGAATAGTATTGATAGAAAATTACGCTGTACTTATTAAGAATAAAATAAATACCAGAATTGTAATCTATTACTAACTATTTAAAATGAATGTAAAATGAAACTAGTATCAAAATTGGGTTTGGCATTACTCCTACTTGGAATTGCCTTTGCATGTAAACAAGCTGAAGCTTCAGAAGAAGTCAATGCATTATCAACTAGTGACACTACTAGTACTGAAATTATTTCCTCAAATGCCACAACTGAAAAAAAAGTGAACAATCGGAAGTTTGTGCGAACCGCCGATTTAAAATTTAAAGTAAAGAACGTAGCCAAATCAACTTACGCTATTGAAAACATAGTGAGTAAAAATGGAGGTTTTATTGCCTTTACTGATTTAAAAAGTAACGTCAATCAACATGATGAAACTCAAGTAAGTCAAGATAATATCTTGGAAACCACACATTACACGGTTGATAATACCATTACGCTTCGTGTACCGAACACACAATTAGATACTGTTTTAAAATTATTGACAAAGGAAATTGATTTTTTAGATAGTCGATTGATAAAAGCAGATGATGTTGCGTTGCAATTATTGTCCAATAAACTAGCTCAAAAGCGGCTTAACAACCATCAAAAACGTTTAGAAAAAGATATTGACACCAAAGGTAGAAAGTTAAAAGAAATTACTGAAGCTGAAGACAATCTTTTAAACAAGGAAACCGAGAGTGATAATTCAGTGATTAACAATTTAACCCTAGAAGATCAAGTCAATTTCAGTACTGTTACGTTGTATTTGTATCAAAGAGAAGCCATTAAGCAAGAATTAGTTACCAATGAAAAAAGTATAAATAGGTATCGACCTCATATTGGTTTACAAATACTAGACAGTCTGAAAACAGGTTGGTTTATCTTTGAAACTATAATTGCATTTGCGCTACAACTATGGTCCATTATATTGCTATTACTTGCAGCACTTTTTATTTACAAAAAGTATTTAAGGAAGTAAAAAAAGTGTAAAAAAAAATCCCAAAAAGCTGGCTGCTTTTTGGGATTTTTCATTTATGAATAGAATTATTTATCAATTGCGCCCAATACTCGCTTCATAAAATCGTTCAGTGCTTCTTTTTTATCTTTCCCTTCTTTCACCATTTTATGCACTTCAAGCGCGCCATACATATTTGAAATTAATTCGCCAATCACATCGAGCTCTTCATCTTTGAGCGATGGAACTTCTGTAAGTGCTTCCAAAACTTCGATGGTTTCTGTGATATAATCGGAATCATTTTCTTCAATAAATTGAGTTAACTGTTTTATAACTGGCAATTTCATAGTTATAGTATTTCATTTACTAACTGTGCCAATACTTCGGTTTTGTTAGTTTGGGTTTGATTTAATAAAACACCATTTTTAAAAGTTGCAAAAGTGGGTAAGTTATCCACTTTAGCTAATTTTCGTGACTCTGGAAACTGCTCCGCATCAACCATTATAAAAGGTATATTTTCATTTTGAGAAGAAAATAGTTTAAATTTTGGTTTCATAATTCTACAGTTTCCACACCATGATGCAGAATATTGTACTACTACTTTTTCGTTTTGCTTAATTATTTCGGCTAAATTATCTTGACCTAATTCTTGAAACATATAAAATAAATTTTAGTGTGAAGCCAAATAAGAAGCAGTACTATTTCTATCAGCGGTCATCGCTTCTTTTCCTTCTTCCCAATTGGCAGGGCAAACTTCTCCTTTAATTTGCACATGAGTATAAGCATCAATCAAACGCAAAAACTCATTTACATTTCTACCTAAAGGCATATCATTAACGCTTTCGTGAAATATTTTACCTGTTTCATCAATTAAATACGTGGCTCTGTAAGTAACGTTTGATCCTTCCAAAATCTCGTCATTTAAAGCTTCGTCATAAACCCATTCTGAGTCTAAAATACCTAATGTTGTTGATAGATTTCTTGTTGTGTCAGCAAGAATTGGATAAGTAACACCTTCTATTCCGCCGTTATCTTTCGGTGTGTTTAACCATGCAAAATGCACTTCATTGGTGTCACATGATGCGCCGATAACCATAGTATTTCTGTTTTCAAAATCTTGTAAAGCCGCTTGAAAAGCGTGTAATTCAGTTGGGCAAACAAAAGTAAAATCTTTTGGATACCAAAACAGAATAACCTTTTTCTCATTTTTAACAGCCTCATCTAATACGTTAATTTTTAAATTATCTCCCATAAAAGAGATAGCATCTACAGTAATGTTTGGGAATTTTTTTCCTACTAATGACATAGTTTCTATTTTAAGTTAATTTTTGTGCAAAAGTAGTCTAATACTACTTGTTTTGGTGCGAAAATTTCATTCTATTTTCCTATTTCATCATAGTGTTTATCTATTTTGTAAAAAAGTTAAACAAAATCTGAATCGGTAGTAAAAACCAACACAATTCGAGTAAATTCCGATTGGTTTTATATATTTGTTTCCAACTAAACTAAAACCTAAACCATGTTACTAACCAATCTTTTCAGAAAAAAATCGAAAACTACCCTATTGCATGATGGCGGTGATGGAGAACATTCGGGATTAAGCAAAGTTTTAACGGTTAAAGATTTAACCTTTTTTGGAATTGCAGCCATAATTGGTGGTGGTACTTTTAGTGCTATTGGAAATGCATGCTATTCTGGTGGACCAGGCGTAATACTTTTGTACATAATTTGTGCTATTGCTTGCGGATTTACGGCAATGTGTTATGCTGAATTCGCTTCGCGTGTGCCAGTTTCTGGAAGTGCTTACACTTATGCTTATGTTTCCTTTGGAGAATTATTTGCTTGGATTATTGGTTGGGCATTGATCATGGAATATTCTATTGGAAACATTTATATTGCATTTTCATGGAGTGGATATTTTACAAACTTATTGGAAACCTTTGGTATTCATTTGCCTGCATGGCTGACAATTAATTACCAATCTGCCCACGATGCAATTGTAGCCAATCAAGTTGGCGAAGGTTTTACGGCTTGGAACACTGCGCCAGTAATTAGTGGATTGCGTATTATTTTTGATTTACCTGCTGTAATGATAAACATTTTGATCACCTACTTAGTTTATCGCGGTACAAAGGAATCAAGAAACTTCAGTAACATAATGGTTTACATTAAATTAGCGATCATTGTTTTAGTTATTGTAGTTGGTGCTTTTTATATCGACATTGATAATTGGACACCGTTTATGCCAAACGGTTTTGGTGGTGTTATGGGTGGTGTTTCGGCAGTGTTTTTTGCATACATTGGCTTTGATGCCGTTTCAACTTTAGCAGAAGAAAGTAAAAACCCGCAACGCGACTTACCTAAAGGAATGATCTATTCATTGGTGATATGCACAATAATTTACATTATTTTAGCTTTGGTTATCACGGGAATGGTTTCTTACACGCAACTTGGCGTTAGTGATCCATTAGCAGAAATTTTTGCATTAAAAGGTGTAAAATGGATGTTATTTATTGTATCTATCGCTGCGGTTGTTGCTATGACTAGTGTACTATTAGTTTTCCAAATGGGACAACCACGAATTTGGATGACCATGAGCCGTGATGGTTTAATGCCAAAGAAGTTTTCAGAAATACATAAAAAACACAAAACACCAGGTTTCGCCACTATCGTTACCGGATTAGTTGTTGGCTTACCCATTTTCTTCACGGATGAAAACTTTGTCTTAGACTTTACCAGTATTGGAACTTTGTTTGCTTTTGTGCTAGTTTGCGGCGGTGTTTTAATGCTTTCACCTCAAAGTGAAAGTGAATTGGCTGAACGTGCAACCAAAGGAAAATTCAGAATTCCTTACATCAATTCTAAGTATATATTTCCACTGCTTTGCTTAGGAGCATATGGTATGGTTCAATATTATTTACCTACTTTTTTCTCTGATACTTTTAGTTATTCTGATGACTTTTTTACGACCAACATACAAATGTTGATTTTTATCATATTCTGTATTGTTATGGCAATTTTGTCTTTTCTTAAAAACCTGTCTTTAATTCCTTTACTCGGTCTTATCTCTTGTTGTTATTTATTAACTGGAATGGCAATTTCTAATTGGCAATGGTTTGGATTATGGCTAGCAATTGGTTTGGTATTTTACTTTATCTATGGTTATCGAAATAGTAAACTCAATAAAGTATAGAGTAAATGATTTTTGATTTTTAAATCGTCTATTTCCAAATCCTGAAATTCAAACTAAATTCTTTTTTTTGAATAAGCGAACGCCAATCAATAAAAAGTAATGCACTTAAAAGTAGTATTCCAATAGCCAAACTGATAAAAGATTGCCACGAAAAAGCACCTTGTAACATTTTTTCAGTGTTTTCTGTTCCGTATTTCCCTAAAAAAACCAAGACTGTATCACTCGTAAATTTTCCAACAAAAAATGCTGGAATAATATAAATCGGTCGCAGTTTAGCCATTCCTGCAGCAATGAATAATGGTGTAGTTGGCAATGGTAATAACGAATAAGCTATAATGACTAACTGACTTTTCCAGCCCTTTTCTTTTAAAATAGTTCCTAAATAGTGTACATCTTCATTTTTATCGGGATTAAAAATATTTCCCGCAATTTTCGGAATATAAAGTGTGAGCACATAGCGGCCTAATATTGATCCTGCCACACCAACTAAAATAACAATCCATACATTTAGCTTGAATACTATTTGTAAAAAAACCATTATAGTGAATGCAGGCGGAAAAGGAAAAGGAACTACATCAAATAAAAATGCACCAACAAAAACTAAAATATATTGCCACAACATATCGCTCATTATTTATAGAAAATAAAAATATACTATCTAAGTTACCCGTTGGGTGAAATTAAATTAATTGATTTTTGATGTTATTTATTGGTCTGTCAAAGATAAATTTATTGATATATTGAACCAATGTTAATGCTGTTATTTTTGCTAAAATTCTAGTTTTAAAACCC